>JAOZVT010000739.1 GCA_025869455.1 Prosthecobacter sp. | reverse complement strand
GATTTCATCCAATCCTTTGGCCGAGCAAACACGGCCCCACGCGCCAGTCATCCCCACCCGGAGGCGGTCTAAAAAAGGCAGCGGCGCGAAACGCAGCAGATCCACCGCCGTATTCAACGGGTAAAACTCACCCGCATGGGCATAAGCAAAGGAGCTGGGCTTCCAGTATATCTCTTTGGTTAGGCCGAGAGAGTCCAGCACTGCCAGCAAGGGTCCATCGCTAGGAAGTGTGCAGTGATAGAACTTTTCGAAAGTGCGTGAATCATGCTCAAAAAAAGTTCCCAACCCCCCCAGTTGATCTGAACCTTCGATCAAGGTAACGGCATGACCTTTCTCCGCCAAACGCAGAGCACAGGTCAGGCCACTGATGCCTGCTCCGAGAACAGTGATGGAGCGCTGGTGGGCGGCTGAAGCATCCATAAAATATCATGCTTCAACACGCGGTGCCGCTACTGCCAGGGCCGCAGCGGCATCTGGTTTTTTAGACCGATAACGATTCACCACAAAGAGGTAACGCTTCAGGGTTTTCCAAATGCGCAACTTGCTAACGCCGGCCTTCAAATCATAACGCAAGGTGTAGGGAATCTCGGCCGCCTTGGTGCCGATGCTGCGCAATTTCAGAAGCACCTCCAGCATGCAAACGAAGCCGCTTTCTTCCACCATCTTATCTTCACCGTAGGCCTGTGCCATCCGCTGCAACAGGCTACTGTCATAAGCCCTAAACCCGGTGGAGTAATCCCGCACATGACGGAAAGGCACGATGGTCTTCATGAGTGCGAAACAACCCAAACTCAAGAGTTTACGGAAGACAGAAAGGCCGACAATGACACTGCCCGTCTGGTAGCGTGAGGCAATGACTAGCTGCGTATCATCCTCCTCCAAGCGCCTAACCATATCCATAACATAAATGGGATCGTGCGTGTTATCAGAGTCCATCACCACCACCACATCTGCTACCTTCATGGCAGCAGAAAGTCCTGTCTGAATCCCCATTCCCAAGCCTTTGTTCACCTCATGTTGAATGAGAGTCAGTGGCATTTCTTTGGCCGCTTCAGTAGCGATTTCAGCGGTGCGGTCTTTGGATCCATCATCCACCACAATGACCTGATAACGAAACGCCTGGGCTGTGAGCGTTTCTTGAATCCGCGCCAGAAGCGCAGGCAGGTCCTTCTCTTCATTGAAGGCTGGGAGAACGATGGCAACAGATTCAACACGGTTCATGATCTTGTCGGTTCGGGGTAGAGGTCTTGCGCTTCAGTGGGGAGCTTATCTGAAATCAGAGGAGCCGTGAGCTGATGAGCGATTTGCCCCATCGTTGCAGTTCCCCAGTAACGGCGCAGGCTGCTGAGCGTGTGCCTAACCAATTCAATTTTCTTTTCCGCAGACAGTTTCATCGCCGGGAAAAAGCTCATTGCCGGAACATCCGTCTCATCCAGGAAGTCCGTGGGATGCAGCAACAAGCAGGGAGCAACCTTGGTTAGGCGACACATTGTCACCGCCATATCCCAATAGGCCCGGGCCAAAGGCAGCGAATACTGCGCCAGAAACAACAAATAGCTCAGGTGAATCGGCGTCCGAAACACTGGCATCGTGGTCACGGGCATTTCTAACAATCCCGGCTGGATCTGGTAAGGTTCCAGAGGCGAAAAGGCGCTGGAGAAATTGCCGTACAAACCTTTGCGCTTGGCTTTTTCTTCTGACGGAAGATTGGAGGTCAAAAAGAAGTAGGCCCGCGCCACAGGTCCCATGACGGTGGGGAAAAGGCTGGCATCATAACTATAACCACGCTGAATGAGCAGATCACGCACCGCAGGTGATGTGCTGAACCCTGGACCACGAAAGCCCAGCGGTTTTTGCCCTGTCGCCTGATGAATCGCGGCTTCCGCCTGCTCAAAATCCGCCTGAAGTTCAGCCGCACTGTACAGATGCAGCCACGGCTCATGCATGTGACTGTGATTCGCTATCTCATGACCTGCTTCAGCAAAGCTGCGCAATGACTCATGATTCTTCTCCAATGATGCATCTTTCCCCACCACAAAGACCGTGATGCGCAGGCCTGCCCGCTTCATGGTGTCTAAGATTCGTGGGGTCACCCGATCCAGGTAACTAGGAAAATCCTGCCACCCATCCAACCCTTGGGTTTTGAGGTAAGCCCATTGATTGTCGAGATCTAGAGAGACGCTGGCGGATAGACGATTCAAATGTGTGCTTCAGGGATTAAGATTCTAAGAGCTTTTTGATGATGCGTTCGGAGGCATGACCATCTCCAAAGACTTTTTCAGCTTTGGCGGCGTGCTCAAACCAAGCGGTATCCGCCACAGCCTCGGTCAGCAAGCTTTCCAAATCACTCGCACGTTCACCGACAAGCCGCGCCACGCCGACATCCACACCTTCAGGGCGCTCGGTGTTTTCGCGCAAGACCAAAATAGGCTTACCCAATGAGGCCGCCTCTTCCTGAATGCCACCGGAGTCGCTCACAATGAGCCAAGCATCCGAGAGCAAATGGACAAAATCAGCGTATCCCATGGGTGTCGTGATGATGATTTGATCACATCCACCGAGTTCTTGTGCCGCAGCTTCCTTCACGGCTGGATTCGGATGCACCGGAAACACCACACAGAGCTCAGGGTGCGCTTCCGCAAAACGACGCAGCAAGCGCAAATGAGTGCGCATGGTATCTCCAAAATTTTCCCGCCGATGCGTTGTCAGTAGCACGACTTTACGTCCGGCGATCTGTTGCCGAAGAGCGGTGATTTCAGCGCCCGGTTTAGAAGTCCCCAGCGTGTGGTGTAGGGCATCAACGACGGTATTGCCCGTGACGATGATCTGAGAATCGGCAATGCCTTCTGCTAAAAGAGCCACGCGATTTCGCTCCGTGGCGGCAAAGTGCAACGTCGCGACCTGAGACACCAATCGGCGATTCATTTCCTCTGGAAACGGGCTGAGCGGATTGCCAGAGCGCAAGCCAGCCTCGATATGCCCCACAGGAATCTTGCGGTGAAAAGCTGCCTGAGCGCCGCCCAAAGCGGTGGCCGTGTCTCCCTGAACGATGACATAGTCTGGCTGCACCTGCTCCAGCACAGGGTCCAGCCGATCAATCACCCGAGCCAGTAATCGATTCAAAGGCTGACCCGCCACCATGGCCTCCAGATCGTGGGCAGGATGGACGTCAAACAGGTCAAATAATGGGGTCAGCAAATCCGCATGCTGGCCACTGTTCACCAGAATGGCTTCTGCGCCCTGACGGCGGGCCTCCAAAATGAGCGGAGCCACCTTGATCATCTCTGGACGGGTGCCCAAGACAAAGAGAAGACGTTTAGCTCTGGAGGTTTCGATCATTCTTGAAATTTTAACATTTGTAATCATTTAAGCAATAATTTCTATAATGCGCCCTACGATTTCTGAGGCTGCTCACCTTTTCATAGCTGATTTCCAGCAGCCTGTCATAAGACAAAAATCAGGCGGAGAGGAAAAGGCTAATCGAGACAGTTTAAACTTGCTAGGTAGTCCAGCGGATCATGGGACTTTGCCCTGGCCTTATCCAGGAGTCTTTCAGGCGCGAGACATGCTTTGAGAGAACCTTTCATCAGGGGATCTCGTCTAAAGCTTGATCATGCTTGCTTTCTCGTCGGGTCTGCTTTTCGATGATGATTCACTCTTTTATCGAATCATGGGCGCACAATGGAAACAGAAATGGCGGGAACTGGCCGCCGATCAGAAAGGCAAAATCGTCGGCAAACTGACCCGGGAAATCCAGGTAGCCGCTCGCTTGGGCGGGCCTGACCCGGACCTAAACGCGCGGCTTTATGCCGGCATTGCCGCCGCACGAAAGCAAAGTGTCACCCGTGATGCCATCGAACGTGCCATTGCAAAAGGCTCAGGCACGGGGTCTGAGCAGGTGAATTATCAAACGGTCGTCTTTGAAGGGTTTGCTCCTCATCGCGTTCCTGTGATGGTGGAATGCCTCACGGATAACAATAACCGCACCTCCGCTGAAGTACGCGTCCTTTTCAAAGCGGGCAGCATGGGCACTCCCGGTTCTGTGGCCTGGATGTTTGAGCATTGTGGCTTGATCGAAGGTCAGCACACGGACAAGAGCCTGGACATTGAAATCGCAGCCTTGGAGGCTGAAGCCGACAATGTGGAGCCGCTGGAACTGGATGAAGAAGACGCGGCAGGTCACATTGGCGCACGCTTTTTCTGCCCCATCCCTTCCCTGGACACCACGACCAAGGCGCTGAAGGCCGCTGGCTGGCAAATCACCACTTCCGAAATGCACTATCAGCCCAAAGATTACCCTGAACTGACCGAGGCCCAGCATGAAGATGTGACCTCGTTTCTCCAAGGTTTGGACGGTCACGCCGATGTCCACCGCGTGTACGCGGCCATGAAGTAGCGTCTTCGGTGGCCGTTCTTACGGTTTTTCAAAGAACAGCGTGAACTCGTGGCGATTGTAAGTCAGGTGGGTTTGAGCAAAGAGCCTCAAACCCGCCGCTGTGGCTGTTTTGACAATCTTGCGGAAGAGTTCACAAGGTTCATCCACGGTTTCAATGCGGGGTACCTTCAGGGTGAAAACGACCAGCCCTTTGGTTTTCAAGAAGCGCGATAGGCGGATGACGTGGCCCATGGACTCAAACGGCGGGCCATTGAGATCGGAAAGGATCGCGTAGTAATGGGTCCCGTCTTTGGGTTCAAAGGTAGCCACATCTGCATGGACGAACTTTAAGCCAGGGCGGTTATCCAATCGCTTATCCAAAGGGGCACGATCAATGGCGGTCACGCGTTGACCACGAGCCAGGAGTTCAGAGGTCATGCCGCCAGGGCAGGCACCGAGTTCCACCCAATGACTGCCTGCGACCAGCGGCGGACGATGCAGCAGGAGGTAATGCAGAGCTTCAGCGATCTTGGCCCCGGCGCGGCTGATGGTGTCTGGGGAATCCTGATCAATGTATTTGCTGCCGCCCGCATAAAGGCCATTGGAGGCACGGGGACTCTGCATGCCGCAGAAGAGACCTTCCTTTCCGACCAAGCAGAAGAGCGTTTCTTCGGTGGAGACCTGCTCCTCCACGGTGTCCGCTTTTAGTTTGGGGAAAATCTGCAAGGTGCGTCCGCGCAAATTTGAGGCGAGACTTTTGTAGTACTTGTCTGGGGACGTGGCATTGAGCTGCCCAATGAAAATGCCCTGCGGCTGCCGCTCCCCAAATTTCTTGAGCAGCGTCTGAGCTGCTTTTTCGATGAAGCCGTCCATTTTCTGGGGATTGCACGGCCAGGTGTGATCCATGGGCAAATTCCACCGGGCAAATTTGGCGGCTTCGGAATGGTGAATAGCCTTCGGCGTGAGCGTCTTGATGAGGTAATAATCCTGCCCCAGCTTGGTGCTGGTGGACGCGCCAAAACGCTTCAAGACCTCTGATGCGACTCCTTCGAAAATCTCAGGGATGCGGACCAGCCAGGGGCTGGGTTGAGGATTGGAAGTAGCGTCGGCAGGAAGACTCATGAACCGATTACTTCGTCTCTGGGAGGGGACGATGCAAGCTGGCGCTTAAAAACCAACGAACACTCACTTGATGCCGATGACCATGGAATCTGGGCCGACCAGATGCTCTACCCGGCAATCTTTGAAGCCGACCTCTTGCATCCACCCCACGCAATCAGCTCCCGTGTAGTCGAATCCGCCGGGTGTTTCGATGAGCATGTTCAGGCTCATCAGCAGACCGAAGGCATTTTGGCGACGCTCATCATCAATGATGGCATCATAAACCACCACGGCACCGCCGACTGGCAGCGCGGCATAGGCTTTGCTCAGGAGCATCTTTTTCGTTTCCAGATTCCAATCATGCAGGATGTGACCGAATAACAGGACATCCGCCTGAGGTAAGTCATCGGTAAAGAAACTGCCGCCAGTGAATGACACACGTTCGGTTAGGCTATTTTCCTCCACGTACTCTTCAAAGACAGGAGCGACCTCTGGGAGATCAAACCCGACACCCCGAATGTGCGGCTGCGCCAGAGCGATCTGGGTGACAAGGTCTCCCTGAGCTGTGCCAATGTCTGCACAAGACTGATACTGCGCCCAAGGGAATTGAGCAGCGATGGCCATATTGGCCCCACG
>JAOZVT010000738.1 GCA_025869455.1 Prosthecobacter sp. | reverse complement strand
CATCGCCCTAGATTATGCCTGCATGTACCAGATGTGGGCTCAGGCAGGCTATCGCTTTCGTGACCCCTTTCTGGCGCTGCGCAGTTACGTTCCTTCTAAAGCGAGTGATCCGCTGTGGATTCATGACAAGGCTCAAAACACCCTGTTCATGTCTGCCTACCATTTTTCGCCACGCACGTCGGCTGACTACATGGCGGCTATCGAATCCTTTCAGCCCAAGTTCATCCGCAGCTATCCCTCTTCGCTTCTTGTCTTAGCTGAGTTCCTGGAGCGCACGGGTAAACGTCTGCCTTCGGTGAAGGGTTTATTTACAGCTTCGGAGACACTAGCTCCTCATGAGCGGGAGGCTATTGAGCGGGTTTTTGGTCGTATCCTATTCGATTGGTATGGCATGACGGAGCCGACGCTGGTGGCCTACGAAGGCGCGGATCATGACGGTCTGGATATTGTCTGGCAGTATGGCCATGCGGAGTTCCTCCCTGATGATACTTTGGCTCCGGGCAACAGTCGGCTGATCGCGACCAGTTTGCAAAATCCAGCGATGCCCTTCATCCGCTACGATACGGGTGACATTGTCAGTCGGCATGCTTCGGAAACGGAAGCGACATTGTTTCCACGTAAATTGGCCCAGGTTCAGGGGCGTAAGGATGACGTGATCATCACACCCGATGGCCGCCGTTTACCCTCCGTGAATTTCTATTCGGTGTTTCGCTCGGTGCCTGGAGTGATCCGCTTCCAGATCGTTCAGTTTGGGGCGTCCGACATTGTGGTGAACATCGAGACAACGGATGCCCATTTTGAGCGTCATCCAGCTTACGTGGTGGTTAAAGAAGAACTCAGTTCTCGTTTCGGAGACGCCATGTCCTTGGAGATTCGAATCAATCAACGGTTTGAAACCAACCGTGATGGCAAGACTCCGGTTGTCGTGAGACGACGTGCGAATAAAGCCGTCGAAGAACGCAGAGAATACACCCTTTCATCTCAGGTGGCTTGGTCGCGCTCACGTGCTGGCGAAGATATCCTTAAACTGGATTGGAATGAAGCGGATCGTCTTACTTCGGATCGGGTTCGTGAGAAACTCACGGCATTAGTTCAGGATCCACGCTCCATCATCTGGTATCCCGAAGCCTACCCACAAGGATTGCATCAAGCTTTAGCCAACCATCATAACATCAGTGAAGCCAATGTTTTGGCCACTCATGGGTCCGATATGGCGCTGGCTTATCTGGCCCAGTGCTTTGTCACTCGTGGGGATAAGGTGATGATTGTGGTGCCTGGCTACGATAACTTTCGGGCCGTGGCGGAGCAAAGTGGCGGCACGGCCTTGCACTTCAGCTACTTAGGGGAAGGGGAGTTTCCCGTGTCCGAGATGCTCAAGGCGATTCAGGAGGAAATGCCTCGTCTGATTTACCTGACCAATCCGAACAATCCCATTGGATACTGCCTGTCGCGTGAACAAATGACGGCTCTTTGTTCGGCTGCCGCACGTGTGAATGCTTTGGTCATCTTGGATGAAGCTTATGCCGAGTTTGCGGAGCTTGATTGCGTGCCTCTCATTGCTCAATTTTCCAATTTGGTGATTGTTCGTACCTTTTCCAAAGCCTTTGGATTGGCGGGGTTACGTGTGGGTTACCTCCTTGGAGATGTGAGTCTGATCGAGACCATCAAGCGTGTCGCCAATCCCAAGCACCTAACCACCTTTGCTCAGGTGGCTGCCCAGACTTCTCTGGAGGACTGGGGGCAGGTGAAAGCTCACATTGAGGAGGTGAAAAAACAGCGCGCGCGGTTCATCCAGTTCCTACGCGATCATGACGTGAAGTGTTATGAATCCCATGGCAACTTTGTGCTTTTCCAAATGCCACATGCCTCAGACTTGGCTCAATGGTTTGAGACCAAGGGCATTCTGATTCGAGATCGTTCCAATCAACTCGCGCAAAGCGTACGCATCACCATTGGCGGTCAAGAAAGCACCGACCGACTCATGGCCTTGTTCGAGGAATATTGGCAACGTTCTCCTCAACATGACGCGGCGAGTCCACCTGCCACCAACGCTTAAGTTATTTTGATTTCCATGCGTCAGCTCGCTCAATACCAGGATGGCCGTCTTGAACTTCAAGAAGTGCCTGCACCCATGCCTCCTCCTGGAGGTATTTTGGTGCGAACGACCTGTTCGGTCATCTCTCCAGGGACGGAAAAGATGAAGGTGGAGCAGGCACGAATGTCGTTGCTTCAGAAAGCTAAGGCACGTCCTGATCAGGTCAAAAAGGTGCTGGATACAGCCCGTACTCTGGGGTGGAAATCCGCCATGGAAAAGGTGCGTAATCGCCTGGAATCTCCATCGCCTTTAGGCTACTCCGCCGCAGGTGTGGTGGTGGCTGTGGATGAATTAAATACACGCTTTCGTGTGGGGGATCGCGTGGCTTGTGGCGGCGCAGAGTGTGCTTTTCATGCGGAGATGATCGGCGTGCCAGACTTGCTGGCTTCGCCAGTTCCAGAGGGGGTGCAGGATTGGCAGGCCGCTTACACCACCTTGTCTGCCATTTCCATGCAAGCGGTTAGGCAGGCTAGGGTGCAGATCGGAGATCGTGTGGTAGTGATGGGGCAGGGGTTGGTCGGCTTGCTAGCGACCAGCCTTTTACGAGCATCGGGCGCTCGTGTCATGGGCGTGGACTACGTGGATTCTCGTTTGAAGACCGCGCTAAACATGGGCGCGGAGATTGGTATTAATCCCAAGCAAACAAAGGTGGTGGATGCGGTCCATGACTGGACAAATGGCGAAGGTGTGGACGCTGTCCTTCTTTGTGTGGGCGGGAAAGGCAGTGAAGCGGCCGATACCGCCATTGCTGCGCTGAGAGATCGCGGGGTAATGGTGATCGTAGGAATCTATGATGCGGAACTTTCCTGGAAGACCGCTTATATGAAGGACATTGAGGTTCGTTATTCACGCAGCTATGGGCCTGGTCGTTATGACCCGCAGTATGAATTGGGCGGGAAAGATTACCCTATTGGTTATGTGCGCTGGACGGAGAATCGCAATTTTGACGCCTGCCTTCAATTGATGAAAACGGGTCTTCTCGATCTGGCTCCCGTGACCACACGCCGGGCGGATTTCAGTCAAGCCGTCTCTGTTTATGATGCTCTGATGCAGCCTGGAAATGCGGATATCGGTGTGGTACTACAATACGAAAAGACAGCTATTTTAACAACACGAACGGAAAGTGAGTCGTCGATAGTTCCATCTGTAACGACTGCACCATTAAAGCTCTCGTCGCCATGCTTGGCCGTGGATGTCATTGGGGCGGGGAATTTTGCCCGCACCATGCTCTTGCCTCATGTGAAGGGACATCTAGAACTTGGCAGCATCGTCAATGGTACCGGGTTGAGCGCCCGGCATGTGAAGGAGAAATTTGGTTTTGCCCAAGCTGAGACAGATGCAACCAAGGTGTTTCAGGCGGCTGGTGGAGCCCTGATGATCGGCACGCGCCATCATTTGCATGCGCCTTTGGTGTTAAAAGGATTGGCCGCAAGCAAGCAGGTCTTTGTTGAAAAGCCCCTGTGTCTGAGCCGGGAAGAATTGAGCGAAGTGGATGAAGCCATCAGCGGCTCTTCTGGAAGCGTGATGGTCGGCTTTAATCGTCGCTTTGCACCCGCAACGGTGGAATTGAAGCAACGGCTGAGTTCATTGCCTGGTAGCAAAACTCTGACGTATCATGTGTTTGCGGGGCCATTGGCTCCCGATCATTGGTATGCCAATGTAGAAGAAAGTGGGGGGCGCGTTTTGGGGGAAGCTTGTCACTTTTTTGACTATGCCTGTTATTTGTTAGGCCAGCCAGTGAAGGTGATGGCCCAGACGGTGGGTCGGCCTTCTTTCCCTGACTCAGTGACAGCACAGATTGAGTTTCAGGATGGTTCCTCTGCCCAGATTGTGTATTCAGCAGAGGGTGACTATGCTTTTCCCAAAGAGAGTTTTCGGGTGTTCGCCACGGGTCTAGTGGCGGAGTGTGAAAACTTCCAGAAGCTGACGCTGTATCAGAATCGAAAACGGGTGGTGAAGTCTTTTTCCAGCAAAGGGCATGCCGAGGAAATGAAGGCTTGGCTATCTTTTCTTAAAGAGGGGAAGGCTCATCCTATGGCCTACCAGGAAGTGCGACAAAGCATGCTTTTGACCTTTGCCGTACTTGAAAGTTTGCGTCAGGGGTGTGCTGTACGGGTCTAGTTCATGAAGATCAATGAAACCATCGCCTGGTATGCCAATCGGCTACGGGTTATGAAGCCAAAGGAGGTGTTTAGTCGCGTCCATGAGCGGTGGCGGCAGTTGACTCAGACGGGATTCTTAAATCAACTGGAGTCCTTTGATCCAGGGCCTGCGGCTCCTAAGATCCCGCGTCTTCCAGATGAATTGACTGCGCCTGCCGAGCTTCGTGCTCAGTTGGTCGAGGACGCAAAAAAGTTACAGGGTGGAAAATGGCAACTCTTTGGCTGGCGAGTGGTGGATGTTGGCGCGCCGCCTTGCTGGCATCGTGATCCAGCCTGTGGTGTGGTGATAGATCCTGATATCCCCGCCTATCGGTTGAATCATCGACGGCTACCCGACGGAGCGGATGCTCGTAGCATCTGGGAAATCAATCGTTGGGCAGAGATGACACGTTTAGCCATGCATGGCTGGCTGAATCATGATTTGGCGGCGATTCGCCAAGCTCAGCTCTGGTTGGAAGATTGGTGCGACCGCAATCCACCAGGTATGGGAATCAATTGGACGAGCCCCCTTGAGGTAGCTCTGCGATTGATCAACTTTATGTGGTTTGATGCCCTGGTCAGTGCCTCTTTGACCGCAGAAAGTGAGATCATTTGTGATGCCCAAGCTGTGCTAGTTAAGCGCATTGTGCCCGTTCATGCGGCTTGGGTTTGGCGATATCGTTCTACGGGATCATCGGCTAACAATCATTTGTTAGGTGAGCTTTCGGCTCTGACCGTGGCCGTTTCACGGTGGCCGAAGTTGGAAGAGATTGCCTGTTCAGCCGATGCTGCTTGGGATTGGCTAGGGGCGGAGGTTCTTCATCAATTTGCTGAAGATGGCGGATCACATGAGCAAGCTTTGCACTACCACGCCTTTGCTTTTGATTTGGCTTGGCAGGCTGTTCGTGCCGTGGGTTGCAGGGCAGGGGATGTTTATGATCGTTTGGTCAAAGCCGCCGATTTTCTTCAGCTCTTAGCACAGGGTAAAGAACCCTGGGATTTCGGCGATAATGATGATGCGCAGGTTGTGCCCGTGACACAGAATCGTGCGGAGGCTCCTGCCGAATGGCTAGCATGGCTGCGCGGGGAGAATAATTCACTGCGTTTTTGGTTAGGGGTGAGTCCTTCTTTGCCTCCGGCATCTTCCTGCCGCCTCTTTCCCAAAAGTGGAATAGCGGTGGTTCGGACGAATGATTGGATGGCGCGGCTGGATGCTTCTCCTCTAGGCTTTGGTGTTTTGGCCGCGCATGGGCATGCGGATGCCTTGCATGTCTCCGTCTGGGATGGCGATGAGGCCCTGCTGATTGATCCTGGCACCGGCGGTTACTATGGGTTCACGGCACTGCGTTCAGAATTGGCAGCTTGGGAGGCTCACAATGGCCCCCTCCCTGTTGACGGCTATCAGACGCCTAAACGATTAGGGCCCTTTTTATGGACTCGTCATCACGCGGTACCCACGCTGGCCATGGATGGTGATGAGATGAAGGCTCAGTTTGAACATGAAGGTTGTTCTTTCCAAAGAACGGTGAAAGTGCAGGCGGCCGGAGTGGAGATTTGTGATGTGGAAACCCATGGGAAAGCTTTTGAAGTTCACCTTACATTCCATCCTCAATGCCGTCTCAAATCACATGTTCCAGGGAATGATTCGATGATTCGAGTCTCTCGTGGTGAGCGCTCATGGGCACTCCAGGTGAAGGAATCTGGCGTCTGTGTGGCGATCCAAGAGCGCCGGGTTTCTCCCGCTTATGGGAAGATCGAAACCGCACCCGTTTTAGTCCTCACGGGGATGCAAGGAAGCCTGAGCTTCACACTTCAGCGAGAGGCTTAGCCGACTGAAATAGATTCGCTCACGTAAAACACGCCATCAGGCGTGTTTTTT
>JAOZVT010000737.1 GCA_025869455.1 Prosthecobacter sp. | reverse complement strand
CTTTAGTTCGATCATTGGCCGGGCATCGCTGCGGGTGATTTTTTGCACCTCAGGATGCTTCTTCAGCAGAGCGTCCAGCTTGCTGAGTTTCTGCGCAGCTAGGCTGGTTTGGGGACTCAGCGTGTACCAGCTAGTGGCCAGCTCGCGCAGCTCTCCCATTGGTGCCTGCGGGCTGCATAGAGCGGACTGACCGGGCAGCATTTCAAAGTTCAGTTGCACAAGATCTGGCAGGCTGCCAAACAGCGGGGAAGGCATCAAGGCCTGACCTTTGGGGATGTTCTGTGTGTTGCTGGCAAACAAGTCATCCGGGGCGTAAAAAGCCTGGTAATGATAAGCGGGGCGCGAGTTTTCACGGATCAAAAGTGCGCTGGCTAGCGAGTCCATGCGCCAAAGAGCCAGACGGACTTTTTCTTGTACACCCGCATCTTCCGCCACCCGACGGCGCTGCTCATCCATGGACAACATGCGCAGGCTCATCCATCCCATCGCTCCGGTTAAAACCAGGAGGCAAAGGGTGAAGAGAATCCAGCGGAGATAAGGGCGCATGATGGGGTCGGCCTAACTGGGAGTGTTACACTTCATTGCGGAGCATGTAGCCTTTACCACGAACGGTGAGGAGAAATTGCGGTTCGCTGCCATTGTCACGGAGTTTAGCGCGGAGGTTGGCAATGTGCATGTCAATCGTCCGTGTTTCCGTGTGCTTGGGCTCGATCCGCCAGACACGTCTCAGCAGTTCTTCCCGTGAAATGGCGCGACCACGATGCGCCGCTAGGTATTCAATGAGGCCGCATTCGCGATCCGATAACTCCTCGCGTCCACCGTCCGTGAAACGCAGTTCCATGCGCTCCAGATCTGCCGTGCCCGCAGGGAAGGGGATTTGTTGCACCTGCTTGGGCCGTTCTGGTGAGCGTCTCAGTACCGCCTCCACCCGTGCCAGAAGCTCCCGCACGCTGAAGGGTTTCACCACATAATCATCCGCGCCTAACTTTAAGCCTTTCACGCGATCCGCCTCTTCACCACGGGCAGAGAGAATGATGACCGGGGTGCCGGGGCGATGCTCCTTTAGCGCACGCAGGATCTCAAATCCATTGTGGTTCGGCAGCACCAAATCTAACAGCAGAAGGTCAAAGGTGGCCTTCTGCGCCTGCTCCATGCCGGAAAGCCCTTCCGCAGCCTCCAGTACCTCATAGCCAGAGAAACGCAGCGCATCACACACGCCACGCCGGATCGCGCTATCGTCTTCGATGACAAGGATGGTGGGCATGACGTGTGATTTTAGAAGGGCTTGGGCTACCCTTGAGTCCTATAAGACCCAGGGGCGGCATTCAAGAAAGATCGTTGTTCAGACGTGTATCACTTAAAGGTGATGGCCTTTTTCTCAGCCTGCTCACGCACGGCTTTGACGATGGCCTTGTCCAGGGTGTCGCTCTGACCGCTTTCCTTGGCTTTGTCTGCCACATACTTTTGCCGTTCCTCATTCAGACTTTTGATCTGCGCCTGAATCTTGGCGCGCTCGGTAGCTTTTTGATCCAGGTAAGTCTGACGTTCTTCGGGTTTCAGGGATTGGAGTTCAGGTGGTAAATCAGCATCTTTGATCTCGTTGAGTTTTAAACCATCCTTTTTGTTAGCGTCCACGAGGTCCCACGTGCTGTTTCGATAGTTTTCAGAGGCTTTGGTGACGGCGCGCTGGACAGGGGCACCTGCTTCTTTATAAGCCGAAGCATTGCTGTCCTGTTTCATCTGGTTGGCAGATCCACGGGCACCGTCTTTGCCATAAATGATGTAGGTCTTGTTTAGTTCAATGCTCAGTCGCGTGATTTCTTTGTCCTGCGGGGCTTCGATGTGAACGATGGCTTTGTCCTGATCAATCGTCAGGAAGCGACCTTCTGCTAAAGCTGCGCCTGTGCGCCAGCCACCCTGCTCACCTGCGGATTTATCACCGCAGTGGATGGTGTTAATCACCACTCCTTTTTGAATGGCGGCCTTGCATGCGTCCTGGGAAGACACTGGCCCTTGTGTGAAGGGCTCGTTTCCAGCGATGAAGACCGCTTTATACGTCTGGCCATCTTTGTCCCAAGCCAGTTTGTCCAAGGCATCGCGAATCACCGCACCGCAATACTCATCGCCTCCGTTGGTGGTTAGCTTAAAGAGCTGCTCAGAGACCTTGTCCAGATCACGAGTGAAAGGCAGCACCTGACGGATGTAATTCGTGCCGATGCTCAGATTGTTATTCCCGTATTCATACAGAGCTACCTGCACGACAGCTGTTTTGTCGCCTTGCTTGGCATCGTTGAATTCATTGACGATCTTCCAGAGTTGGCTTTTGGCCTGTTCAATGAGACCGTCCATGCTGTTGCTGGTATCCAGTAGGATGGCCAGTTGCACCAGCGCTTCATCATCGCGCAGGGCTTTGTCTGAAACGGGTTCTGCCGCTGCCCCAAGTAAGGCTGTGCTGGCGATGAGACCGAGGAGTGTGTTTCGTAGAATGTGAGTGTGTGCTTTCATGGCACCCCCAGTCTGCAAGCACTCGTGACTGGCGTCTGTAAAGCGAGTGTAAAACGATTCATGTTTTCTGGGGTCTTGGGTGGCAGCTTCCAGCCATGAAAAAGGCGATGGAGTCCGTAAAGACCACCATCGCCATGATGTGAAAGGAGGAACTGATGAACGTTGTTTACCAGGCAATGCCGTGTTTAGCGGCTTGCTCATGCAGGCTCCGACTGACCTGTTCATCAAAGGAATCCGTCTGACCGCTGGTGGCCATTTTTTTCCGTTCCATCTGTACATAAGCGTCGCGCTCTTTCACCAGTGTAGCCACACGGGATTGCAGATCTGCGCGTTTGGCTTGTTGCTCCTCCACATGCGCCTTGAGCTCGGATTCACTGAGTTTACTCAGTTCTTCGGGGAGTTGATCTTTGCTCACTTCGTCCAGCTTCATTTTGCCTTCTTTTAGAGAATCAATGAGTTCCCCCGAACCCTGAACTGTTTTTTCGGATTTCCAGTTGTAGGAAAGTCGGCTCGCATTATCCGCAGGTTTGGCTGACTCGGCCGCAATCTGTTTGGAGGTCACTTCCTGGCGCTGGTTCTTGCTGCCACAAGGAATCAGCGTCTTGCCGATTTCCACATTGAGCTCACTGAGTTCCTTGTCTTGCGGCGCGTCAATGGCCACCATGTTGCCGTCTTGCGGGATCAGAGCGTAAGCACCTTCGCTGCGGGTAGCGATAGCCTTCCAAACTTCGGCAGTGCCAGCGATGTTGCCGCATTGAATGGTGTTGATGTGAATGCCTTTGGCCTGGGCTTTTTGGCACACCTTTTTCCAATCTTTGCCATCTTGGTACTGCTGTGGGGGTGCGTCTCCGACGAGGTAAATCACGCGTAAAACATTGCCTTCCTCACTCCAGGGCATTTTGACAATGGCTTCATGCAGGGCTTCGCTCACGCTTTCGGGCGTGTCACCACCACCATTGGCCTTAAACTCATGAAGATGCGCATGGATCTTATCCAAATCATCGGTTAGGTCAGCGCGTTTGGTGACGTAGGCATCTCCACGGTCGCGATAGCCCACCAGTCCAAATCTTACCTCCGGCTTCGGTTTGGCCGAGATGATATCATTGGCAATGGACCAGATTTTTTGTTTGGCGCCTTCAATGAGGCCACTCATGGAACCCGTTGTATCCAGCACGAAGATGACCTCGACCTTCGGTTTCTGCATCTTCTGGATGCGTGCTGTTTCGGGGGCTGCATCTGGTTTGTCGTCTTTGCTCGGCGCTGCGGCCTGGGCCGACAGACCGACGATGAAAAGTGCCGCGATGGAATGTAGTGATAGGGTGTGTGCTTTCATGGCGGCGCTACCCTGCGTGGCGTGTCAGCCGCGTCTGTAAAGCGAGTGTAAAAAGACCGCTAAATCAGCAGACTTGGCTCATGGAGCTAGGTCCAGGCAGACCACGCTGCCTTCGTTGTTTTTACAAATCAAACGTCGGTGCGCCAGCACAGGCTGGACCCAGCATTTGCCGGCCAGTACTTGCACGCGTTGCAGGATGTCCAGTTGATCTTCCTGCACCTTGCCCAGGACCAGCTCTCCCTTATTCGTTAGCAGCAACGCATGGCCATCATCACTGAGCAGTCCCGTGCCTTTTTCGATCTCCGTATTCTTCCACAAGGTCTTGCCGGTGCTCATGTCCAGCAGTCGTAGATCATTGGAGCCACGGACTTGGTCATTGAAGGCTAGCAGACGTCCTTGTGCAGGCATGCCACTGTGAAAAAGCAGGCCAATGTCACGATCACTCCAAAGTTCCTTGAGGGAATCCTTCGACCATTCCAGCCCGCGAGCCCCCATGTTACCCGTATGGGAAATGAAGATCGTTTCACCACTCAGCACAGGAGTCGCGCAGTTGCAAAAATCACGCGTCTGGGTGGCATGTCGGGCGATGAGTTTGCCTTCGGCGGCTGTGCGAATTTCCAGCGCTTCGCCTTTGAAATAGATCAGGCATTCCTGGCCCTCATGCTGGGTGAGAAAGGGCGTGGCATAACCAGCTTCACCGTCACCCGTTTGCCAGATCACCTCACCCGTTTCAGCATTCAGACAGGCGTTAGACTTGCATGCTTCACCCGCCCCTGCGTCCAGATAAAGTCTGCCCGCTGAGATGAAGGGGCTGCTGCTGTAACCATAGACAGGTCGTTTGCCACCCAGGTCATTGACCAGATGTTTCTTCCAAAGGACGGTACCATTTTCAGCATTCAGGCACAGCACATCTCCATCCCGACTGATGAACCATGCTTTATCCCCTAGGACCGTGGGCGTGGCCGCAGGTCCGTAAGGGACGATGGACATCTCATGGCACTTGGTGGGGACATCAAAGGTGTGCTTCCAAAGGGTTTTGCCCGTGTCCAGATCCAGACACCACAGCGTGTCATGGTCAGCTCCATCATTGCCTGCGGAGTAAGCCCGCTTTCCCGCCACCGCCAAGGAAGCCAGACCTTTGCCTAGCTCGGCAGTCCAGAGGACGGGCGGACCATCGGCAGGCCAATCTTTGCGCCAGCCGACTTCAGGGGTCGTGCAGTTGCCTCGCGGCCCCTGATAGCCAGACCAGTCAGACTCAGCCGCTGGCAAATCCTTTGGCCAAGTCAGAGCGGCTTCAGGCTTTTTTTTTGAGCTGGGCTGTTCGGCTGCCAGTGGCGCTGAGTCTTTCGCTGGCAGTTCGATCACTTCGGGGGATGTTTTCTTGCCTTCTTTGCTTTCGCCACCGAGGGCAATGAGTTTGCCTGGACCGCCACTGACGAGTCGATGGAAGTAACGTGGGTGCTGGAGTTTCGCGATGGGGACCCACTGGTCGGTACGCAGTTCCAGCAGCACTCCCGCTGCCCCACTGGCAAACAAACGTCCTTCATGCACCACTGCGGCAAAGCCAAAGCCGCCTAACTTATGATCTGGCAACGATGGTCCTTCGCTCCATTGGCCACTGCGGGTGTCCAAAATGGAAACGGCGGCGGTGATTTCATCATCGCTGTCCATTCCGCCAATGGCATACACTTTGCCATCAAGCGCCTGCACGGCCAAAGCGCGTCGCTCAAAGGGTTGCGGATACGTTTGCCACTCGGCCTTGGGGTCTGTCAAATCCAGCGTCAGGTAGGTATTGTGCCATTCAGTTGAGCGACCTCCCAGCATGGCCCAGCCGCCTACCACATAAAGAGTCTTGCCAACCAAGATGCTGTCATGACTAGAGCGTCGCTGTGGGAGCTTGGGTAGTGGTTTCCAGGTTTGATCTTTGGTTAGGAAATGGGCGGCTGTCTCGCTGGACCAGAGATCTGACTTTTCATCCTTGGCATTGCGCGCCGCCATGCCGCCAATGCGCAGCACACCTTCATCCGTGGCGATTAGGGATGCTCCTTGGGCAGGTTCATCTTTGGGTAGGGCTTCCCAGGCTTTCATGCCAGTCTGCCAGTGAAAGAGGTCTCCGTGTACATCCTCCCGGTTGTACTTATGTCGCGTGCCGCTGTGCCCACCATAGAGGTACACACTGCCATTTTCCGTGGCGGCTGCGCCAAAGCTGGCGACAGGCAGGGGCAGATCGGGCGGAGCTTCCGCGAAAGCGAAGGCAGCAAGAGAGGTGAATAATAGCAAGAGGCGTTTCATGGTCAGGCTGGCTACGGTGGATGCAGACTATACGCCTGATGACGGCCATTTGCTCCAAGTTGTCGATCA
>JAOZVT010000736.1 GCA_025869455.1 Prosthecobacter sp. | reverse complement strand
AAGCCCCGTCTTGCTTAGCGATCTCTTTTTCCACGTCCGCCGCAGACATCAAACCAGGAGTGATGACCGCACCACTGAAGGCAGCCCGGAGAAAGGCCCGGCGTTTCAATTCGGAAGGGAGGGAAGAGTCGTTTGGCATGGGAGGAAACTTACGTTGTGAGCAGACTCACTTTTACGACGAGACGGGGGAAAATGTCCAGCATCTCAGACGAGGGGAGTCATTCCTTTGGTGGAGTTTGCGCTTGAGTCGTGTAATAAAATCCACCGTGCCCGCTTATTTCGACCATAACGCCACCACCAAACTCTGCCCCGCTGCCCGCGAAGCATGGCTACGCGCCTATGAGCAGTACTGGCACAATGCGTCTAGCCTGTATCGAGAAGCCGGGATGACTAGCCAAGCGCTAGAAGCAGCCCGAGAACAGATGGGGGACTTACTGGGCGTGGAAGCCGAGCGCGTCGTTTTCACTTCAGGTGCGACAGAATCAAACAACACTCTTTTTGCCGGTCTATCCAAATGTCTGTCAGCAGATGCAGTGGTGGCTATTTCTGCCATCGAACATCCAAGTGTGCGTGAAGCGGCTCGGGCATGGCTGGGCCGTGGACGTGTGGTGGAAATTCCAGTGGACAACCAGGGAGTGACCCAACCGGAAGTGTTACAAGATATTTTAAGTCAGCACTCCCCTGCCCTGGTGTCCATCATGGCGGCTAACAATGAGAGTGGCGTCCTGCAACCCTGGCCTGAGTTGCTGAAGCTTTGCCAAAAAACGGGCACCCGCTTCCATAGCGATGCCGCCCAGTGGATCGGCAAGTTATCGGCCGCAGAATTAGGCGCATGTGACTACCTAACAGGCAGTGCGCATAAATTTGGCGGCCCCAAGGGCATCGGATTTTTGATACTGGCGGATGCCGAGGAAAGCTTCCCACTGCTTCACGGAGGACCGCAGGAGAATGGACGGCGAGCCGGGACAGAAAACTACCCAGCCATTTCCGCCATGGTGGCCGCGCTGGAATCGGCCCAGGAATCTTTGCCTGAAACCACCGTCACACAGTCCAGGTTTCGAGACGCGTTCATTATCCAGATGAAGGCTGCCTTTCCGGAGCTTCGTGTGATTTCGGAAGAAGCCCCCCGCCTCTGGAATACCGCCCTCATGGTCATGCCTCGCCATGATAACTTGAAGTGGCTCACCCGCCTAACCAGACGTGGGTTTGCCATCTCCACCGGCTCAGCTTGCAGTTCCGGCAAAGAAGGATCGTCCGTCGTCGTGCAGGCGTTGGGAGCCAGTTGGGAGGAACTGAAACGCGTCGTGCGTGTCAGTGGCGGTTGGGAAACCTCCCAGGAAGATTGGCAGTCACTCGCAGCCGCTTTTGAAGAAGTCGGCCACGAGTTGGATGCAGGAGGCAGACCTCAGTAGGTCTGCCCGCGTTGATTTTGATTAAGCCGAAGCGCGAGCCAGCAGTTCCTTCGCCGCTTTTTCAATGCCGGGGATCAGTTCCGCAGGTAGCTCGGATAGCAATGGCAAGACCGGACCAGTCTGAGCGATTCCAGCCAGCGCGACAGCCTGATGCAAGACCAGGATCGGGCTATGGGCATTGCGCTGATCTTCCAAAGGCAGGAAGATTTCGCGGATGGCTTCAGCCTTGGTGTAATCCTTGGCATCAATGGCGCGCAGCAGGTCCATGCTCAGGTTTGGCGCGATACAGACACAGCCTGCGGTGAATCCGGTGATGCCGAAGTCACGCAGGTGAATGATGGAAGGCTGCTCACCGATGCCGCTGACGATGAGGTCTGGATTCACCAGGGTGACCAGCTTGCTCAGGTAGGCATCTTCTGCCGGATTTGGCTTCACTACCGCGTATTTGATCCAGGAAATGAGGCCGTCATTGACCAGGGAGGCAGCCAGTTCGGGGGTGATGTAGGATTCGTCCTTGATGTAGAGGACGATCTTCATCCCTGCTTTTTCCACGATGTGGCGCACCGCCGTGGCGACGCCGGCTGGCTTGGATGGGAAAAGGGTCGGCAGGAGCATCGCCGTCGGGAACTTGTGATCCTTCAAAATGGCCGCCTGGTCCATTGCTGTGCCGTACATCGGGCCAAAGCTAGGCACCATCCACAGATCATCCTCTGGAGCCAGCTCGCGCAGCATGGTCAGCAGGCCATCGTATTCGGACAGCGCGATGTTGTAGAAGTTAGCATTGCCCCCGTAAAGGAGGGTACGGATGCCACCGGCATACATGTGGCGGATCAGCTTGCCATTTTCTTCCGAACTCAGGCTAAGGTCTGCATTCCGGCACAAAGGCGGAACGGCGATGACTGAACTGCGGAGATCGGCGGTAGTGACAGGCGAGGTCTTCATAAAAAAGTGTCCCTCAGGAAAGAGGTGGCTGGCGAGAGGTCAACAAGAATCACCCGAGGTTGCAGAATCGTCGTTTATGACGGATGAAGCAGTATCTATGGCCAAAAAACCCGTTGTTCTGATTATCCGTGATGGCTGGGGCATCAACCCCGGCGGCAAAGCCCAAGCTGAAGCCAATGGCGACGCCACCCTGCTGGCGAAGACTCCTTTCCATGACAAACTCTACGCGACCTACCCGCGCGGCACCGTCAGCGCCAGTGGCGAGGACGTAGGTCTGCCCGAAGGCCAAATGGGCAACAGCGAGGTCGGCCACCTGAATCTGGGTGCCGGACGCGTGGTTTATCAGGACCTGACCCGCATCAATAAAAGCATCCGCGATGGGGAATTGGCGACCATGCCAGTGCTCGTGGAAGCTTTTGAAAAAGCCAAGGGCAAGCGTCTGCATTTCCTGGGCCTGATCAGTGATGGTGGCGTCCATTCCCACCAAGATCATCTGGCCGCTCTCTGTGATGCCGCCAAAGCCGCCGGGGTGGAAGATCTGATGGTGCACGCCATCACCGATGGCCGCGACACCTCCCCGACTGGCGGAGCCGCCTACATGGCCAAACTGGAAAAAGACCTCGCCCCGAGTGGAGCCAAGATCGCCACCGTCATCGGCCGCTACTATGCCATGGACCGCGACAAGCGCTGGGACCGCAACAAACTGGCCTGGGATGCCATCGTCTTAGGGCGTGGCGAAGTTCGCACAGATTTACCAAGTGCAGCCGTCCAAGCCGCCTACCCGAGTGACCCACGCGGGGACGAGTTCATGCAGCCGAAGATTTTCTCCAATGCGGATGAGCAACGCATCCGCGATGGCGATGTCGTGCTCTGGTTTAACTTCCGCGCCGACCGCGCCCGCCAGCTTAGCGAGGCCTTCCTGAAGCCTAGCTTCGATGGCTTTGACCGTGAAGTCACCCCGAAGGTGGAATACTACACACTCACCGAATACGACGCGACCTACTACGATCTGGGAGCCAAGGTGATCTTTGGTCCTGAGAGCCTAGCTAACAACCTGGGCCAAGTCGTAGCCGCAGCAGGTCTGACCCAGCTCCGTGCAGCAGAGACTGAAAAATACCCGCATGTCACTTTCTTCTTCAACAGCGGTGTCGAAGAGCCGAATCCAGGGGAAGATCGGTACTTGGCCATCAGCCCGAAAGAGGTCCCGACCTACGATAAAAAGCCCCAGATGAGCGCCCCAGATCTGACCTTTGAGGTGCGTCGTCGCCTGGAGCAGTACGATCTCGTCATCATGAACTACGCCAACCCCGACATGGTCGGCCACACAGGTGTTGTGGAAGCAGGTATTCACGCCTGTGAAACCATTGACTTCGGCGTGCAACTCATCGTCGAAAAAGTCCTCGAACTCGGTGGCAAGCTCTTCATCACCGCAGATCACGGCAACTGCGAACAAATGCGCAACGCCGATGGCAGCCCCCACACGGCCCACACGACCAACCTCGTCCACGGCATCTACGTGGCAGCGGATTCAGACAGCTACACCGTGCGCAACGGTAAGTTAGCCGACATTGCACCTACCCTCCTGGACATGCTTGGCGTGGAGAAATCTGCCGAGATGACGGGAGAGACGCTTTTGGTGCAGAAGTAGGCTTTTTAAAGTGATGCGGGACTCTTGCCCGCATCACTTTCCTCAAACCGCCATCTTTGACCGATGCTCGCTGGGCCGCCAGCCGATCCATTTTTTGAAGGTGTTGCTGAAGACGAAGGGGTTCACATAACCCACCGTATTGGCCACGGTTTCCACTTTGAGATTGGTGGTGGAGAGCAGTTCGCAGGCTTTCCTCATGCGTAGCCACGTCACGTGATGCATGGGCGTACGGCCCAAGGCACGACGGCAGAGGCGCCGCAGGTGCTCGGCACTGACATGCGCCTGAAAGGCCAGTTCATCCAGGGTCCAGTCACGGCCCACATCGGCAGCCACCATTTCCCAGACGCGCCAGAGGCGGTCATCCTGCTGCCAGGGTTGGGCGAAGCGTTCGACATAACTTTGAATGAGTTCCACCCAGTGAAACATGGCCGCCGGTTTGGGTTCGTGAGCGGATTCATCAATGAGTCCTTCAATAGCATTCCACAGCGCCTGACCATGAAAGGAGGCCATCTGGGGTGAACTGCTATTGAGAATGGGCTTCTGTTCTGGCTGCTGTTCATAGCGCACCCAGCAGCAACGCCACTCTTTCCCCTTCACCGCCTCAAAGGCATTCACCATGAAAGGGGGCAACGCCACGGCCATACCGGCGCTGCATTTTTGCCAACGTCCATCCACCAGCACGCGACCCTCCCCCGCGATGCAGGCCAGGAAGTAAAGCCCGCTCTGGTGCATGCGTACCACCCGGTAAGGGGCACGAGCCGTCATGACCCCCGCATGGCAGATGCGATGCGTCTTCAACGTCCCGCAAACGGGTGCGCCACGCAGCCAGGAGCGCTTGTCCGCCTCGCTCGCCCGCACGACACGGAACTCCGTCTCCGCACCGTGAGTGTGCGTTTCGGATAGTTCGAGGATGGAAGAAGCTGCGTGCATTGAGGAAGGTTTGCCGTTGTTTGCGCTGGATAGTGGTTCGCGACTTTGCTGTTATTATCAAACAACGGCAATCCACAGCCACCTATCGCAAACAACCGCTCATTTTACCACCATGCCCAATATCTGGACCGGAATCGGAAATCCCTACACCAAGCAGGAAGTCGTGGACCGTCTCAAAGCCACTTTGGCTAAAGGCGAGCCCATCATCGCTGCCGGAGCAGGCACGGGCATCAGCGCGAAGTTCATCGAAAAAGGCGGTGCTGACCTGATCATCATTTATAACAGCGGACGTTTCCGCATGATGGGGCACGGCAGTACCTGCGGCCTCATGGCTTATGGAGACGCCAACGCTATCGCCATGGAAATCGGTGAATACGAAGTCCTCCCCGTGGTCAAAGAGATCCCGGTCATTTGCGGTGTTCACGCAACAGACCCACGCCGCCGCATGTGGCATTGGTTAGGTCGCGTGAAGGAGATGGGCTTTTCGGGCGTAAATAACTTCCCTACCCACACGATTGTGGACGGTCACTTTCGTGGTGTGCTGGAAGAAACCGGCATGAGCGTGCAGAAGGAATTTGAAATGGTCGGCTTGGCCACACGCATGGACATGTTCAGCATCGTTTATGTGGCCACCCCTGAAGAAGCGATCGAGATGGCGAAGAACGGGGCCGATGCCATCATCGCCCACGTAGGGACGACTGTTGGCGGGAGCATTGGCGTGACGAATGCCGTGGTGAGCTGGGATCACACCGTCAAGGTCACTCAAGATATCATTGATGCGGCCAAAAGTGTGAATCCGAATGTCTTCACCCTGACTCACGGCGGCCCGATCAACACCCCCAAAGATGTCGAATTCATCCTCAGCAAAACCACCGCCGATGGCTTTGTCGGAGCCAGCAGCCTGGAGCGCATGGGCGTGGAAGACTCCCTGACCACGCTGACACGCGAGTTTAAGAAGGTGACGAGGGCATAAGCTTAATGGTTGCCGCCACTTTCCCTGGGCAACGAGCAATCAAGATCAAAAAAACGGAGCCTTTTCGGGCTCCGTTTTTTCATACCTAGCGACTAGGCTTACTTGACCTTCTTTTCGAATTTCGCTGGATCGGCGTCGAATTTGGCTTTGCATTTTTCGCAGCAGAAACCCACTTCTTTTCCATGGTGAGTGCTGGAGATGCCGTCCGTGACTGGCTTCCCACTGATTGGGCAGCTTTTATTAACAGCTTCTGCGGAGGCAAAGCTGGCGATCGCACTGAGAGCGAGGATGGAGAACAGAGTTTTCATGGTATCGAGTGCTAG
>JAOZVT010000735.1 GCA_025869455.1 Prosthecobacter sp. | reverse complement strand
TTGCCGCGGCGGCTGGGGGGCCAGCAACCGGTGGATTTGGAGCGGGGGCTGTTGGCTGAGCCGTCGTCGAAGTAGTCGCAGTCGCCGCCGTCGGGGGTGTGGCGGGGAGAGTGTCTGCTGCTGGTTTGGTTTCGGTGGCGGCAGGAGGCGTGGCCTCCATTTCTTTTTTCAATTTCACGGCCTGATAGAGAAGATTGTAGTTATGCCGAATGGCGGCGGGGAAGGAGACGCGCCCTGGTTCGACGATTTTTTCTCGCAGCAGTTTGGAAGAAAGGTCTGCCACGAGATCCGTGCCGACTTTGACGGCCCGCTCAATCTGCGGCGCTGCAACTGAGGTCGTGGCCGAGGCACCGCCTTTGATGAGTTCACTGCTGATGGTGCGGCCTTGCAGTGCCAGACTGCTCTGCGCAGAAACTAAGTCACCGTTGGGAGCAAAGCTGAGTTCTAGGCTGGCGTGGTCATCGGAGGCGAAAAAACCACGGCGGTGATCAATACGCACAGAAATAAAAATGCCACCATCAGGGGAAGGGGAGACCTCTGGCTGGAAGGTCCGGTAACCAGCTTCTGAGATTTCATATTCTGCGGCCTTGCCTTTATGCGCCTGCCATCCACCTAGGCCTTGGCCAAAAGCATCCACATCCACGACCACTTCGGCATGGGTGGTTAGGCTTCCAAAAAGAGCAATGAGGAGCAGGGGGTATTTCATCAGAGTCATGGGGAGTGAACGCGGATCGTTATTAAACTGTTTCCTAGCTCAGGTTATTCAAGGCGAATCGTGATCCCCCAAAGATAGCACACAAAAGTGAACAACGGTGTCGTTAGGCCAATGAAGCTGAGATTTCCCAGCCCCAACCTTGCATCACCATGAAACCAACCTTCCGAACTCTCGTCCTGCCCTTTTTAGGACTGGCTGTCTCTTCCACAGCCATCCTGGCACAGGATTCTGCCCCCACTATTCCTCCATTCTTGGAAGAAAAGCGTCCCGATACACCTCCGCCGCCTCTTGCCCGTCGCGAGGATGCTCCAGATCGTCCACCTGCTGCGGGTCCGGCAAGACAGAAGGATCCAGCGGCGAAACCGGAAGGTCGCATGCCTCAGTCTCGCCCAGATCAGGCGGAGCCTAAGCGCGATGGCAATCGTGACCCGGCACCTGAGCGCCAGCGCTCAGAAGCACGGCCCGATGGTGGCCGTCGCCCCCAGCCAGAATCTCGCACTTCAGCCAAAGGGCGTGATGGCGACTCCCCCCATTCTCGCAAAAACGGAGATCATATGGACCACTCACGCGGCGGGGACCAAGACACACGTTTTCAAGATAGGGATCGCAGGCCCGAAGGTCGCCGAGATGGGGATCGTGGCCAGGGAATGCGGCGTGAACGGGGGGATAACTCCAGGCACATGCGCAAGATGGGTCGCCATCATCGCCGAATGCAGGATGCGCCTCAGCGTGGAGACAATGATCGGCGTATGGGTTCTGCAGGCCAGAGTCGTGAATTCCACAGTCCTATGAGAGGGGAACGTCGCTCCGACCGTGATCAGCCATGTGATATGCATCGTGGCCCCGATCAGCGTGGTGAAGGTGATCGCCACATGCAATCGCCATCAAGAGATCAAGGAACTCGGCACGGCCCCGACCTCAAAAAACGTGGCAGAGGTCAAGGAGGTCCAGCTCCCTTTCATCGTGACATGCGCGATGGTAAGTCCAAGCGGGGACCGGATTCACGCCGTCCAGAATTTCGGCGTGATGGCGGACGTGACGGCGGCGAACGCTTTCGTCGTGAAGATGAAGGCTCGTTCAAACATCGCGGAGAACGAGACGACCACGAGCGCCGTGGTGCCTAACAAGATTTAAAAAACGAAGCGACGCGAAGTGCGGCTTAGGCTGCCTTCGCGTTGCTGACGTACCCCAGCAGACCTGCGATGGTGCTACGCATGTCTTTGCGTTCCACGATCATGTCCACCAGACCGTGTTTCATCATGAACTCAGCGGTTTGAAATCCAGGTGGCAGATCCGCATGGGTGGTTTCTTTGACCACGCGCGGACCCGCAAAGCCGATCATGCATTTAGGCTCAGCGATGATGACATCTCCGAGGGTGGCAAAGCTAGCGGTGACACCGCCCGTGGTCGGGTGAGTGAGCACAGAGAAATAAGGCAGACGTGCTTCCGCATGGCGTGCTAAGGCACCGCTGGTTTTCGCCATCTGCATGAGGCTGAGAATGCCCTCATGCATACGGGCACCACCAGAGGCGGAAAAAACGATGACGGCTTTGCCTTCGGCGGTGGCGGTTTCAATAGCGCGGGTGATCTTTTCTCCCACCACGCTGCCCATGCTGGCACCCAGGAAACGAAAATCCATGACGGCAAGGAGGACTGGGATGCCTTCAATATTCCCACGGCCTGTCACGACGGCCTCTTTGAGTCCCGTCTTGTTTTGGTAAGCCTTCACTTTATCCACGTAGCCTTTGAAGCCCAGGGCATCCACGGAATCCAGTTGCAGATCCATTTCCTCAAAAGTGCCTTCATCCACAAGGCTGGCGATCCGTTCGCCACTGCTGATGGTGAAGTGGTAGCCACAGTTCGTGCAGACACGGAGGTTGCGGGCCAGAGTTTGCTCAAACAGACTTTCACTGCAGGAAGGACATTTTGTCCACAGCCCTTCAGGCATGTCCTGTTTCTTTTCACCGAGTTCGTTGACAGAGCGTTTTTTGAAAAATCCCATGATATTTTGTGTCAGTCGGTCCTTCGCTTCGGGCTTCTCATTTCTCCCCGGGTGGCTACCGCAGGATTAGTCGCGGGTACTCCCCGTAACTTGAAACAAGACACCCGATGGCAACCGGACGTGAGGGGAATACTAACCACGTGCAGCGGTTAGCACCACCACTTTTTCAACCCCCGCGCTTCCCTTGAGAACTTTGGCGCATTCGTGGGCAGTGGCCCCCGTCGTGAGCACGTCATCCACCAGGAAAATGTTTTTCCCTCGCAAATCAGGCAAAGAAGCCCCTAAAAAGGGGCGGCGCAGGGCAAAGGCACCCCGCAAATTCGCCAGACGCGTTTTCCGCTCCAGCCGCACTTGAGTGCGAGTTCGCACCCGCCGACGCAGGATTTGTGCAGTTGGAATGCCTGTTTGCTGGGAGATTTGGCGGCAGAGCTCCCAGCTTTGGTTAAACCCCCGCCAGATTTCCCGGATAAAATGGAGGGGGACGGGCACTAGCAGCCATTGATTCAACTCCTCTGAAGCAAGGCGTGGGTCCCTCAGCGCTGGCAGCAGGAGTTCCGTGAGGGCCGCCCGCATGGACAAATCACGGCCATATTTAAAATGGTGGATGAGTTCGCGCAGGGGACCTTCGGCTTTATATCCTGCCACGGCGAAATCGAAGGCGATGCGCCGACCCGTGCAGTTGGTGCATTTAAAAGCGCGCGTCATGGCCCCTGAAAAGGGTTCTCCACACACCTCACAGTAGGGCGATTCCACAGGGACCAATTCTCCTTGGCAGGCAGTACATAACCAAGCCGCAATCCCCTGACGCGGTGCCTCTGCGGAAAGCGGCACTTCACAGTGCCGACAAAGGCGCGGGTAAAGACCATCCAAAGCCCCGGCAGAGGTCTTTTCCCAGAAGAGCTTCAGCCGACGGACGGGATGAGAGGCATCAGGCATGGCAAGTTAGATCAGAACGTAGCGGCGACGAATTCTAAAAAAATAAGCAGGAACTTCGCACAGCGCCAGTGTCGATTCTTGCCATTCATCCAGAAGCCTGCTTACTACCTTCATGATGCGTTATCTGTGGGTGTCTCTCTTTGTATGGGCCTGTTCGCTGGCTCAGGCCGTGGAACTAATTTCTGAGCCGCAGGTGAAAATCGCGGACCAGACGGTCACGCTGCTATGGAAGACAGATGTCGCCTGCGGCACGCGTGTTCGTTATGGCCTGGCGGAAGAAAAGTTGGAGATGAAAGTGGAAGGTGGAGTCACGGACAACCATGAGATCGAGCTGCGTGATTTAAAAGCTGACACCACGTATCATTACAGTCTGGGCAGTGCCCGGCAAACCTTGCATACAGGCAGCTTCAAAGTGCTAGGCAAGTCGGAGGCGACTGCTCCAGAGATCAGCTCCACACCTGAACGGAAATCCATCTTGGCGAAAGTGATGGGGATTTTCAATTCGGAAGAGAAACCCGCAACAGTCGAGCCTGCCTCTAAGGCCCAGCCACGAGCTCCGCCAACCCGCGAAACTTGGGGACGAATGGAAACCCTTCGAGATCACTTCGACCGCCACGGTGCCGATTTTCAGTGTCGCGATTCTGATGATTATGCCGCCCAAGCTTGGTTCTTACTCCAGCGGGGTAAGGCAGGACAGCTTCCCATGAAATGGGATGACACGGATGGTACCTTGCGTGTCTTTGATCCACAAACGCGTGCCTTTGCCGCGTATAATCGAGACGGGACGACCAAAACTTTTTTCCGTCCGAACAATGCTTCTTACTGGCAGCGCCAGCCCGGCCGCCCGATCAAGTCCACCAACTTGCCTTTTTGATTTTCATGAAAACTCAAACCTACTGCTGCCCTGTCTGCGGATTTACCAAACTCAAAGAACCGCCTCGCAGTGCCTCTGGCGGCCCTAGCTATGAGATCTGTCCTGCCTGTGGTTATCAATTCGGCGTGAGTGACGACGATGATGAAATCACGTATGAGGAATGGCGCGCCGAGTGGGTGGGGAGTGGCATGGAATGGACCAGCCTAGGTATCACCAAACCGCGCGGGTGGGACAAACAAAAGCTCTCTCTTCTGCCCACGGCCTAAGCTGAAGGGAACAAAAAAAGGCAGGTCGTGATGACCTGCCTTTTTTGTGAGTGGTTCTAAGTCTAGTCGTCCAGCATCTTGTCTTCGACAACGGCTGCGGCCTTCTTCTTCTTTTTGGCACCTGCATTGCGCAGCGCCTTTGGAATGGGATCTTCCTTCTTCTGTAGCGCACGGCGCAGCTTCCGAAGAGCGATGTTTTGAAGCTGACGAATACGCTCACGCGTCACGCCGAACTCCTGACCCACTTCTTCAAGCGTGCGTGGCTTCTGCCCCGCTAAGCCGAAACGAGCATCAATGATTTTGCGTTCGCGTTCATCGAGAACAGTCAGCAAGCCGTCGAGCTGGCCGTGCATGTTCTTGTGACTGAGGAGATCAAATGGCGTCTGCGCATTTTCATCACCCACGATTTCACCGAACTCGGTGCTATCGTCATCACTGATAGGCGCATCCAAAGAAGCTGGGCGCATGGAAGCGACCTTCAATTGGCTGAGCTTGGCGCGATCAATCCCGATTTCTTCGGAAAGCTCGTCGTCAGTTGGCTCACGTCCGAGTTCTTCAGACATGGCCATAGCCACGCGGCGCATCTTGCTGATCTTGTCCACCATGTGGACAGGCAGACGAATCGTCTTGGACTGGTTAGCCAGGGCGCGCTTGATGGATTGTTTGATCCACCATGCGGCATAGGTAGAGAGTTTGCCCCCTTTGTTTGGATCGAAGCGCTCCACGGCTTTCATCAAGCCGATGTTACCTTCAGAAATGAGATCCAGAAGTGGTAGGCCATAATTGGCGTAGTCCTGGGCGATTTTAACGACCAGTCGGAGGTTGGCGCGAATCATGTGTGAGCGCGCTTCTGGGTCGCCGCGCTTGATGCGTTCGGCGAGTTCGACCTCCTGATCGGGGGTCAGCAAGTCGGTCTTGCCGATCTCCCGCAGGTAGATCTTGATACCTCCGTCGAGTTCCATGTTAGACATTACAGATGTGAATACGGTGCAGTTTTGCTTTTCTTGACGCCCGGCTGAAGTGCAGGGGGTCGGCAGCTTAGCATAAGGATGACTGACTTTCTCCTCATTTTTTCAAAGCAACTTTTCTGCCAAATTTGGTGTGGTGGTAAATACGCGACTAGATTCACAGTCTCTAACGCGTTTTTAGACATCTTGGTTGAACTAAAGTTTAAAAGGATCGTCAACAAAAATTACAGATATTTTTAACATTTGTTAACAAATAGATTCTTTTGTGGTGATTGGGTTCAATCATAATACCGGATTTTGAGAAGATAGTTACAAGTCGTTAAATCAGCCTTGCCAGATCATTTTGCCCTGCTATTACTCGTTCGTGAATGAAATGCAGCACGTTTGAAAATTTGAAATCACCTATTTATCAGGTTTTATAAAATTTAAAACATTTTGTGTTAATTCTAAAAAATATCTTGCAG
>JAOZVT010000734.1:5479-6276 GCA_025869455.1 Prosthecobacter sp. | reverse complement strand
CTCTTCCGATCTTCAAACGGGGACTGCGCGGTAAGCCTAAAGGTGACATCGCCACCTGGGTCTTTCCTGCCAAAATCACCGATGATAAAATCGAAGCTACGGCGTGTGATGACCTTGTCGGTTGTGCGATCATCGTCGCTACCTTCTGGGAGCTCGCAGCTTTAAATCTCAGCACCACCTTCCACGCCGTTTTCACCCGTGCTGAAGAAGTAGGCTTTCTGGGCGCTTGGCACATTGCCCAAAAATGGCCCTTTGAAAAAGACGACGTCTTTCTTTCCATTGAAACCAGTCGTCCCGTCAACGGAGCCATCATGGGTGGTGGACCTGTTGTTCGCGTGGGGGATCGCCTCTCCATCTTTGACAGTGAAGGCACGGCCGTCCTCATGACCACCGCCAAGGAACAGGGCATCCGTGTGCAGCGTTGCCTATTGGATGCAGGGGCATGCGAAGCCACCGCCATGCAGGCAGCGGGTCACCGCAGTGCCGGTATTTCCATTCCCCTTGGCAACTACCACAACATGGATGCCGACAAAAAGATCACTCCTGAGTACGTGCTGCAAAGTGACGTCCGTGACTCGATCAATTTGCTCAAGGCCCTCGTCGCCACCAAGCATGACGGAATCGGCGAACGCAGCATCCGCGAACGTGTTGAAATGCGCACAGAGGAATATGCAGGGCACCTGAAAGCGGCGAACAAGCACTTCAAGTAAACCGCGCTTCCTCTTGCACCGCAGGCTAGACCTGCGTTAGAAAGGGACTTCATTTTATGAAGTCCCTTTTTCTTACCAACGAATATC
>JAOZVT010000734.1:0-5469 GCA_025869455.1 Prosthecobacter sp. | reverse complement strand
CCTCATATTTACGGAGGTGCCGGAGTGCATGTTGAATACCTTACACGGGAATTGGCGAAGTTGATGGAGGTGGAAGTACGTTGTTTTGGAGATCAGGATAGCATCACCGAAAATCTCAATGTCAAGGGTGTCGGATTAGACAATGACAACTGGACTTGCCCCCCCAATTTAAAATCAGTGTTTGGTGCCGTCCAACGCTGCCTGGATTTCAACACGCGCAATATAGATGCTCAAGTCGTGCACCTGCACACCTGGTACTCTCACTTTGGCGGCATCTTGGCCAAGCTGAATTACGGGCTTCCCATGGTTCTCACGGTTCACTCCTTGGAGCCTCTGCGCCCCTGGAAACGTGAGCAGTTAGGTGGCGGTTATGACTTTACCGTGTGGCTGGAAAAGACAGCCCTGGAAATGGCGGACGCCGTGATCGCCGTCTCTGAAGAAACCAAGTGCGACTTGCTGCGGATGTTTCCGCTGGACCCGCATAAGATACACGTGATTCACAATGGCATTGACCCGGATGAATACCACCGCATAGAAGCTCCCGAAGTCTTGCGCAAACACGGTGTGAACCCAGACATTCCCTACGTTTTGTTTGTTGGCCGGATCACGCGGCAAAAAGGCATCATCCACCTCGTACGTGCCATTGAGCAAATGGCCCCAGGCTTTCAAATTGTCCTTTGTGCGGGAGCCCCAGACACACCCGCCATTGCTGCCGAGATGCAAGCCGCAGTAACGGCCGCACAGACAAAGCGTGAGGGTATTGTCTGGATTCAATCCATGCTGCCCGTGCAGGAAAAAATTGCCATGTATTCGCATGCTGAAGTTTTCTGCTGCCCTTCGATTTATGAACCCTTCGGCATCATCAATCTAGAGGCCATGGCCTGCGAGACCGCCGTTGTCGCTAGTGCAGTCGGCGGCATTAAAGAAGTCGTCGTGCCGGGAGAAACAGGCATCCTGGTGCCTCTGGACCAGCAAACGGAAAGTCCTTTCGAAGCCTTGAATCCAGAGCTTTTCGCCAGAGACCTTGCTGAAGGTATCAATAATCTCATGGCCGATCCTGAAAAATGCCGCCGCTTGGCGCTGGCTGGCCGCAAGCGAGCTGTTGAACGCTTCAGCTGGACCAGCATTGCTGAGCGTACCAAGTCCCTCTACGAAACCCTTTTGAAAGCTTAAACCCCACTCATGGAACTCATCAATAACGCCGCCAATGTCCCCGCCGCTGTTGGCCCCTACTCCCAAGCGGTTCGCTCTAACGGACTCCTTTTCTGCTCTGGCCAAATCCCGATCAATCCAGCCACAGGCAAGATTGATGCAACAGAAGTCGAAGGCCAGACACAGCAAGTACTAGCCAATATCAAGGCTCTCCTAGCCAGCCAAGGTTTGGACCTGAACTACGTTGTGAAAGCCACCGTCTTTTTGCAAAGCATGGCGGACTTTCCCAAGGTAAACGCTCTCTATGATGCCGCGTTCGGCGGACATAAACCCGCACGTTCCACCGTGCAGGTGGCCGCACTTCCCTTGGGTGCCTTGGTCGAAATTGAAGTCATCGTTGAACTCCCTTAGGCCCTACTGGGTAGGAATGGAATTGGCCGGATCCTTGCGCCGAAAGCCTTGGATTCGGCCATCGCCTTTATACAGGTAGATCTTCTGCACGTCCTCGATCTTCATCAGCACCCAAGGAGAGAGAAGATTGCGACCATTCTTGGTATAAACAATGCCATCCGCCAAATGCACGCAGGAGTGAAAGGCGTCCCCCGTGGTATTGCTGAGAAAAAACAACACATCTCCGTATTTATACGGAGGTTCGACTGGCATGAAATTCTCCAAAACAGAACTCGTAGCCAGACGTGAATCCAGAAGATACTCCTGGGGCTCGTAGTTAAAGAAATTCAGTGACGTCCAATGGCAGTCAGGTAGCATGCCATGTTTAGCCAGATCAAGCCCTGGATACGTGTACATGAGCTTGCGAACCAGAGAAGGGAGTAGATGTGACAAGGGAAGGGCTTCCACACCATCTGTATCGATCACGGATTGCACCAACGGTTCAATGTCCTTACGGCGCAGGCCCATGCCGAGAGTCCAGTAACCCACCAACTCGTCAATATCCGTGTTATGATCCACCTCCACCTTGATCATGAGAGACCGAGTGCGAGTGAAAGCCTTGAAAATCATTCGAGCCTCCGAATCAGACTCTGCATAATTCAGAATGGCCGCCACATCACTGAAAGCTATCGTTTCCCCGCGTTTGTAGGACATTTCTTCGATTTTATCGACGATTTCAGGGCGTAGCTTACTCGTACGATACCATTCCCGCACGGTCTGCCCCACAATCAAAACAGGGTCAACGCAGAACTCATTGGGAGCATATTTAGACAACTCCGTGTAAATGAGTGCTCGCGATTCTGGGGGGATAGCCTCCAAATCAGGCAGGGGAGGGAAAATATGAACAAACCCATTTTCCTTGATCATCATCCCCTCATCCATCAGCAAGGTAATAAGTGCTTCTGAAAGAGCTGCCTTGCGGAAAAAATCAGGCAAGGTGGGCAACATCACCTCCGGGAAAGTCCAACGGGGCCGCGTATTGGGAAGCGGAAAGCTGTTCACCAAAGCCTTGGGAGCCTCGAGATAAATGTAAGAGCAACGCAGCTTCCCCCAAGGCCCAGGAGTTGCATAAAAGAGATTCGCCTTGTTACTGACGGATTCTGAAGCCGCAGCTTGGCCGGATTTAACCACCACACTTCCATTTTGTGAAAGCAACTGCCGAAGATCATTCAAATCATTGATCTGCCCTAAAAGGATGGAGCTTTGAAAGGCAGCCAAAAAAGCTGTCACAAGGCATAGACCCCGAACAGAAGTGGATAAATAAAATGGCGCAGACGACTCACTAAACATGGTCATGGTTGATGAAGGGGGGAGACATAAACTGGCTGATCTTTCAATTGTTGCACGCTCTTTAAATAAGAATGCACAAAGAAGATCGAGGGTGGACAGTGCTCACAACGCACGAAAGATGCATTCTGAAGAGAAAATGCTTGGGCTGGACTGGAAAAGTTGATATTCCTCACGTTTCTGCCTCGCCCCCTGATCCCGAATGTATTGCCTGAACTCACGTCCCGCTCGTCAGCACACCCTGCGAATTGCCCTTTTCAGCCTAGCGTTGGTCGGCAATTCGCTGGTGAACACCGTTGCAGGGGCCGCCGATGTGGCGACTTTCAACTTAGCTGAAAAAGAAATTCAACGGCGTGCTGAGACTGTCGGCACACAGCAAGCTCGTCTGCCCGAAGCGGAGGCGCTTTTCAAAAAAGGGGATACAGCGGCTGCGTTAGTTATTTTTGAAGATGTTTACTCTTCACTCCCTGATGTACCTCTCGCCCAAGAAGCCCGCACGGTTGCTCTAGACGGCTACCTCCGTGCTGGTCTCGTTCGGGCCAAAGAGTTGGTTGAAGCGGGAGATTATCCTGCGGCCAATGCAGTTTTAGATAAGCTGGATGGCCCAAACGTAGCCAAGGGAGACGGCCGTATTGCCCGCCTAAGAAGCCGACTCAATGATCCAGATCGTTTTCCCCCCGCCCTAACTCCCGAGCACCTCGCTCATGTGGAGGAGGTGAACAAACTGCTCATTTTAGCCAACTCCCAACGCGAAACTGGGCAGTATGATAAAGCCTTACTCACCTTTGAGAGCGTCTTGCGCCTAGATCCCTATAACTCCGCCGCACGCAACGGCATGGAAGTAACCGAGCAAGATCGGAGTCGCTATTTTGAAGATGCAAGAAATCACACGCGGAGCAAAATGCTCAACGAAGTCAATCGGCAGTGGGAAGCGCAGGTTCCACCTCAAAGCGCCAATATCTCCGATCTTTTTGGTGCAAACGCGGCCAAAACCCCGGCCATATCCCGCAACGGACGTGATGTTATCCAAGATAAGCTGCGGAAACTCATCATCGACAAAATTGATTTCAGCGGTGCCGCGCTTCAGGAAGTAGTTGAATTTTTGCGCATCCGCTCCCGAGATTTAGACCCCACAGGAAAAGGGATCGACTTCGTCATTGGCGTTCCTCCAGAACTACTTTCCCGACAAATTTCGCTCAATCTGCAAAATGTCCCGATTGAGGAAGTCCTACGATATGCCACAGAAATTGCTGGGCTAAATTACCGAGTTGAAAACTACGCTGTCCGGTTGACCTCCAATTCGGAAAGCTCAGGGATCATCATTTCAAAAACTTACCGTGTCCCGCCAGACTTCATCACCAGTGCACCTGTGGGTGCGGCAGATACAGGGGCTGCTTCCACGGACCCATTCGCCAATCCTGGAGCAGCTGCAAATTCATCTGGAATCCAGGTAAAGCGGCTAGGAGCTCAAGAATTATTGGAAAGTTACGGTGTTACCTTTGGTGAAGGAGCCAGTGCTAGTTACAGCCCCACCACCAATTTGCTCATTGTACACAATACAGCCAAGAATATTGAGCTGGTTGACATGTTCGTTGAACAAGCTCAAAACCGCTCTCCAAAACAGGTCGTTATTGATGTCCGCCTCCTTGAAATAGGAGAGAATCGGCTCAATGAACTCGGCTTTGATTGGTTATTAGGGGGCTTTGGCAGCAGGACAGAACTATCAGGCGGAACCATCGGCAATTCACAAGTAGGGAGCAATTACCTTACAGGTGACTTTCCCACGCAAGTTGCAACCGCTGCAGGAAGCACTGCGTTAGGGGTTAATCCCATTACCGCAGGTCTCCGCTCGGCTGGAAACCTCGGAATTCAAGGAGTCGATAGTGTGCTCTTCGGTTCACAGGCCAGCACTTCCACTCGTGCACCAGGAGTGCTGTCCCTCAGTGGTGTCCTGACCAATCCCCAGTTCCAAGTCGTCCTCCGTGCCCTGAATCAGAAAAAGGGCATTGATCTCGTCTCTCAACCCAGCGTGATCACACGCAGCGGCCAGCAGGCCAGTTTAGAAATCACCCGTGAGATGCTCTACCCCACGGAGTTTGACCCACCTCAAATCCCAACCAATTTTGGTACCACGATCATTGATGCCGTAACAGGAGCCATTGTCAGTGAATTACCACCAGCAGTCGTGACTCCGAGTACTCCCACAGCCTTTGCAACTCGCAAAACTGGAGCGATCTTAAACGTAGAACCCGTTATCTCTGAGGATGGACGCACGGTCGATCTCACGATCACTCCTGAGTTCACCGATTTCACAGGTTTTGTGAACTATGGCTCCCCCATCCGAACCTTATATCAAGGTAGCTTTGTCGAACTCACGGAGAATCTGATTTTCCAACCCGTTTTCGACACGAAAAAGATCACAACAGCAGTCAAAATTTGGGACGGTGCCACCATCGTTCTCGGGGGTCTTATCAAAGAGCAAGAAACGATTATTGAAGATAAAGTGCCGCTGATTGGTGATGCCCCGTTTGTGGGACGACTCTTTAAAAGCGACGTCAAACAACGTAACACTCGAAGTCT
>JAOZVT010000733.1 GCA_025869455.1 Prosthecobacter sp. | reverse complement strand
CCATGACCCAAAATCACCCGCGCGGCACGCCCACGCCTAATGCGAACCGCATTCTACCAAAAACCTATCACCTGCCCAATGTCGGCACCCTGGACATTGACTGGGCGGCCGCAGACCCCGCACTCACCCTGCGTATCCTTGATGTTGAAGGCAGCACACAAATCGAGAAAATCTTGCACCTGAGCGAATTGAAGCCGTAAACAAATCTGGCATCACATGCCATCTTCATCATCGTTCCCCCAACCAGTCCCAATATGAAAAAGACCATCGCTTTTGTCGGAGTCGGACGCATGGGCGCCAATATGGCCCGTCGTCTCAAAGAATGCGGTTACCAGATCACAGCCGTCTATGATCATCATCGGCTTCTCTCGAATTCCTTAGCTTCAGAACTCTACTGCGCGGCTCCAGAAACCTTGGCGGAAGTGACCGCAGCAGCAGATGTTATCTTCACGGTCGTCACCAATGACGAGTCCATGCGGAACATCTTTTTTGGCCCTGGTGATAACCTTTTGATGAATGCCGAAGGCAAAACATTCATCAACTGTGCTACTGTCTCCCCAGGCATCCATCGTGAAGTGTATGAAGCCGCCAAAGCCATGGGTGCCAATAGCTTGGAAGCCAGCATGGCCTCCAGCATCAGCCATGCGCGTGAGGGTAAACTCTATCTCATGCTGGCTGGAGACGAAGCTGTCTATAATGACGTCCTCCCCATCCTGGAACAAATCAGTCTGAACCGTCGTTTCATTGGCGGAGCTGGGCGTGCAGCGGAGGTCAAAGCCCTGGTCAACATGGTCATGAACATCAATACCGCTGGCCTTGCCGAAGGCCTGGGCCTTGCCGCAGCACTCGGACATGACCTGGACATGATTCGAGAAGTTTTCAGCCAAACCGGAGCCAACAGCCGCGTTCTGGAAACCGATAGTGCGGATATGGTAGCGCGTGAGCACGACTGCTGGTTCTCCGCCGAACATGCAGCTAAAGACAGCGGAATCGCTGGTAGCATGGCGGAAAGTGTTGGCCTCAATCTTCCGCTCAACCTAGCCACCATGGCTCAATATCAAAAGATGGTTAGCCTGGGTCTCGGTGATCTGGACAAGTCCGGCATTGCCGAATTAACGTTCAAAGGGCGGCACGCGTAAACTTTGAGAGGGTCTGGGTAACGACGATCCGTTGTTGCTCCAATCTCCCTGGATACAAAAAATCCCATGACCAAACAGTCATGGGATTTTTATTGGGAGAGAAAAGAACCCTTGGTTAGGCAGTCAATTCTGCCGCAGCTTCATCGAAAGCTTCAGCTAGCACGGCCAGACCTTCTTCCAGAGCCTCCTGCGGAATGGTCAGAGGAGGACAGATTTTCACCGTCTGTCCCCAAGCTCCGACTGGTGCAAAGAAGAGGAGACCTTTTTGATAGCAAAGCTCGATCACCCGGTGCGCCAGATCATGATCTGGGGTCTTTGTACCGCGCTTCACGGTCTGAAGACCTGCCACCAATCCAGCGCAGGTCACATTGCCGATGAACTCAGGATGCTTTGCCTGAATGGCCTTGCAACCAGCCAAGAGCACAGGCTCCAGACTCGCAGCATTGCCAGTAAGATCGTCATCCAGAATCTTGCGGATGTTTGCCAGAGCAGCGGCACAACACACTGGATTGCCAGAATGCGTGCTGGTCATCGACCCTGGGGGAAATTGATCCATGATGTCTTGGCGGCCAATCACAGCAGCCAGCGGCAGAGAAGAAGAAATGCCTTTGCCACAGCAAATCAGATCTGGCACCACGCCATAATGCTCAAAGGCCCAAAACTTGCCGGTGCGGCCAAAGCCGGACTGCACTTCGTCAAAGGTCAGCACCACATCATGTTCGGTACACCAAGCGCGCAACTTCTGGATATACTCCACTGGAGCAAAGTCAGGCCCCACGCCCTGATAGCTTTCCATGATGACACCGGCGATCTGGCTCGGCTTCATGCCACTAGCCTCCACGGCTTTCAGGAAACCATCAAAGCTGCTGTCATCTTCCCAATATCCATCTGGGAACGGCACATTGATGATGGCTGGGTCCATATTGACGATCCAGGTTTTTTGTCCGCCCATGCCGCCAGCTTGCTGAGAAGCTAAGGTGCGTCCGTGGTAACCACGATCAAAACCAATGATGCCGATCTTTTCCTTCCCACCAACGGCGATGCCATGAGCGCGGCTCAGCTTGATGGCGCATTCCGTAGCCTCACTACCCGTGCTGAGTAGGAACACTTTCTTCAGAGGCTCCGGTGAGACACTGGCGATGAGTTCACACAGCAGTGGACGCTCTTCACTTGGAAAAACATAGTTATGAATCAGCCCGCTGTTGACTTGGTCAATGATCGCCTGACGAACTTCTGGAACACCATGACCGCAGTTTGTCACCAGCACGCCACTGCTCCAGTCGAGCCAGCGATTGCCATATTTATCATAGACCGAGATGTCCTCGGCGCGATCCCAAACGATGGGAGGCATGCCGCGCATGGAAAACGGCTCATACTTACGACTCCGCTCGATGTGTTGAATTGAATCTGGATGTGGTACCGGCGTGCAGATCGTGCGATATTTCGTCGCAACATGCGGGACGGTTTTCGGAGTAGTGTCGTATTCTTTGCCCATGTGAAATTGGTTGGTGAGGACAACGATGACATTGCCGAGCATCCTACATCTCAGCTACGCGCAAACTGGCGCATGTGGGTATTTTTGTGACAGACCCACTCATTTGACACAAAAAAGCACAAAAATCAGAATCGTATTACTTGGCTCTCAATGCGCCTGAAAGCCTTGTAAAATCAAGGATTCTCAATGTTGTATCGCGGCTGGAGAAAACCATCTGGATTGTCAGGCCAGTATGCACCATCTTCGATCCATTCGTACAACGCCCCGATATCATCATCGGTTAGGGTGATGTCCAATCTGGGCATAATCAGGGGGTGAGTACCCTCACGAGATACCGCTGCTAACAACAAGCTGGCACCTGGGTCACCCGGCACGATGAAGGCACGATCACGCTTACGCGGAGCAAATGCCCCACTGCGCTGGACCAGGGATAATCCCGCTGGCGGATGAGCACCCTGGTGGCAACGCAGGCACTGCGTTTCCAGGATTGGCTTTACATAAGTCACAAAATAGTCGCGCCCAGCCAGCGCCTCCACGGGATGTTCAGGAGCCGCTTTCGGCTTGCTGGCACAAGCCACGAGGAAAAGACCCAGAGCAAAAATGGAAACGATGGATTTCATCATAATGAATCTAGCCCGTTAAACGTTGGTTGTGACGGCTGACTTTTGCCACAAAAGCGCAAGAAACAGCGGAAACTCTTTTCTAGCACGATTTTCCGCCCGAGCGCGCGGCCCTGGCTGGCTTTCTTTGTGCGAATACCATTCGCCCAACCCAATCATGGATAAGCCAGCCTTAAAGCCACAGCTAGTCAGCGTTTCAAAACTGCGGTGGAAACTGATCGTGCTTTCGCTATCGACCTGTCCTGGGTGCATCAGGATGGGAATGCCCAAAGTGCTGCTATAAGCATCCACCCGGCGATACTGGATCTTCCGCTCCTCTTCATTGCCCCAAGACGATTGGCGGGGGATGCGAAAGGCCGGATGATTCAGCACCCAAAGCATGCGTCCTCCCGGCTTCAAAACTGCTGCCGTGGCGGCAATCACAGTATCCAGATGCTCCATGTTTTGCAGGCAAAGAATGGCCGAAGCCGCATCAAATTCACCCAGTCCACTCAGCTCGGCGGCATCCCGGGCATGATAACGAATCGGTGTCCGACTCCGGTAAGTGCGGGCTTTTTCGATCAGGGTCGTCGCGGCATCCACGCCTGTTACCTTGGCCCCCTTGTCCGCCATGGCCCGGGAGAAAACGCCCTGCCCACAACCAAGATCCAAAATGTGTTCGCCCCGTTGAGGCTTCAACAGGTCCATCGCCTGCGGAATCACCACCGCCTGATACAACTCCGAACCACGTTCGCCCAAAATGCGGTCATACCAGTCGGCCGACTTCTCCCAGGAAGTCCCGCCCTTACTGTGATCCTGCTTCGCCCCTGACGCAGGCCCAGCCCCTGCTCCCCGCCCCTGTGGAGGGCGTGGGCCAGAACGTGGAGGTGTGCGAGAGCCTGTGGGCTTGCGATAAAAGTCGGAGCGCATGTCCCTTTATCGCTTGAAGAAGGCCAAAGCGCTATCGGGAAAATGGGGAGCAGCGACTGATGTGAAAGCTGGTGGCTTGCTCATCCTAGATCACCCGATCATTTCCGCCATCCACGGGGATCTGAGCGCCGGTGACTTTGGAGAAGAGAGGTGAGGCCATGGCGGAGACCATGTTGCCGATGTCCTTGCTCTTGATCTCCACCTTCATGAGGTTCTTTGTCTTGTACTCGTCCACCGTCATGCCGTAGCGTTCGGCACTGCGTTGTAGAGCTTCAGGAGTCCAGAGTTTGGTGTCAAACACGGCGTCTGGATGAACGATGTTCACGCGGATGCGGTAAGGGGCCAGTTCCAAGGATGCGACACGGCAGAGCTGGGTGAGAGCGGCCTTGCTGCATGAGTAAGCCGAAGCGCCTGGGCCAGGAGCCTTGAAATTGCGGCTTCCCACGAAAATGATGCTGGCATCCAAGCCCAGCTTCACAAAAGGAATCACCTTATTCATCAGCTTTTGATGGCTGGTGAGGTTGATCGAGATGGTGCGGTCCCAATCGGTCTGCGCCATGACGTCGAGATGCTCGTTTTTCGGAAAAATCCCGGCGTTGCTCACGACGATGTCGATACCGCCGAACTCACGCACCACGAACTCAATGGCTTCCTGCACAGGCTGGTCTTCCGTGAGGTTCACCACAATGCCGATGCCGCCGATCTTTTTCATGATCTCAGGGATGTCCTTGTCGATATCCAGACCCACGACTTGAGCGCCCTGTTCAGCAAGACTTTCAGCGATGGCAAAGCCGATACCTGCGGCACAACCAGTGACGAGAGCCACTTTCCCCTGATGCACCTTCCGTGCTGGGCCTTTGCGCAGCTTTGCCTGCTCAAGTTCCCAATACTCGATTTCGAAAATATCTTTCTCAGGCAGAGGTTCCCAGCCGCCGACTGCTTCAGCGAGTTGCACCGTTGCGGCGGTGGATTCTGAGATGTCTGCGACAATCTTCGCATCCTTCAAGGTATCGCCAAAACTAACCACGCCTTTGTTTGGCCACAGGGCGAAACGCGGGGCAGCGTCCAGCATGGTGTGACCGCTGGCGTTGTGGTTGAAATAGGCCGCATAGTCATCCGCAAATTGTTTCACAGAGGTCGCGATGTCTTCGCCAATGAAAGCCGGAGCGCGCTTGGTGCGGATGCTGTGGTCTGGAGTCAGAGGGCCGCGAGTCCCAAAGTCAGCCGCGCCAGGGAGGCTAGCGTAACCGACAGCTTCAGGTGTAGCATTCAGACGAGCGATCTGTGGGAATCCGCGAACTTTTGAGACAGCCTGACGAAGTGTGGCGAGTGCTTTGAGATCCTCGGCCGTTTCAACCAATGCAGGCTGGAATCCACCACTCTTCGTGGCGAGGTATTCTTCCGCCATCGTTACCATCTCGATATGCAGTTCGTAGCTCTTGCGAGCGTCGTCATCGAAGGTGAACAGGCCATGCTTCAGCAAAACCATGCCTTGGATGCCTTCAGCCCGGAGATCGCGACCAGCGATGAGATCAGCCACGGTTTTAGCCAAGATGAAACCCGGCATCACGTAGGGGACAATGATCACCCGATTGCCAAAAACTTCCTTCACCCGTACCTCCCCCTCAGCATTGCATGTGAGAGCGGAAATGGCATTCGCATGACTGTGATCCACAAAGCGGAAGGGCAGAATGGCATGCAAGATGGCCTCAATGCTAGCCGCAGGAGCATTCGGATTGGTCATGGCCGCACGCTGCTGCAGAACCATGTCGGCATCACTCATCGTGGCCAATTTGGACATTTTCACCAAAGCATCCTGGCGAACCGGGGAGAAGCCCTCGCGCTCAATCGTGCCGAGATCCCAGCCACTACCCTTCACGTAGCAGAGGTCCACATCATCGCCAAAGTAGTCCTTTTCAGTGACTTTGACGGAGGTATTGCCGCCCCCGTGGAGCACCAGGGCAGGATTACGCCCGAGCAGGCGGCTGGTATAGACGCGCTGGCCCAGCAGGTCGGTTTCGATAGAGGCGGCTTCTGTATCGTTCCAAAGGCTTTGCATGGTCAGGAAAATGAAGCCCCAGACT
>JAOZVT010000732.1 GCA_025869455.1 Prosthecobacter sp. | reverse complement strand
TCAAAAGCGCCTAGCAGGGTGCCTTCTTTGACTTCGTGACATTCCAGGCAGCTCTTTTGGGCAAAGATGGGGGCGATGACGCGGAGGGTGGCGGCATACTCGTTTTTGGGTGTCGGTTTTACCAAAAACTTAGCCCAGGGTTTACCCTCACGCAGCTGAGCCACGGCTTCACTTTCATCGGAGGTCAGAGGACGATGGTTGGCCTTGGCTAGGGATTCCTTTTTGGGCATGTAATAGTAGCTAAAGTAACGTTCACCATTCTCGGGGGTGAGTCCGATGAGGCGTATACCCTCCGAGCGGTAAAGCGTCTCTTCAAAAACGACCGACCACTCTTGCCAAAACTCAGGTCTCTTGCCGAAACGGCCGATCCCGAAACCTTCACTCGCTACAAATGAATTGATCGCTCTTTGGTGTGCTTCAGCGAAGGGCGCCTTTTGGCGGGGCCAGGTATGATAACCGATCAATAGAAGGATGGAGGGAATGAACATCAGAAGAAAAACCCAGAGGACTCCCGCCATGAGCAGGCCACCTGCAAGGTGGGCATTGGTAAAGCCAGTCTTGGGTTCACTGAGAAGAGCTTGAATTCGGGGAGTCTGGAGCACCTCATCAGGAGTCGCACGACCGCCCTGGAGTCTCTTGGCGAGGTGGACGGAGACGACATACACCTGAACCTTTTTTTGCTGTAGAGAAAGACATGGCTCAGGAAACATAGAAGTGTGACCAGAACGGTGACCAGGGTTCCCTCAAGCGGACCCTTATAGACGAATAAAGCCACAGCGATGGGAAGCGCGATCATGGCTACCATCAGGGCTCCGAAACCTGAGGCTAAGCGTGTCCGATTGGATCCATAAAAAGTGAGCCAGGGCATGCCGCCGATCAGAATTAAGAAAGAGGGAACGATGCCATTGAGTGAAGTGTTGTTCGTGACGAAAAGATAGCCGAGAGGGGCTGCGGCGATCAGGGTGTAGATGGCGACACCCCATTGCAGGAGCCGTTTTCCCTGTTGAAGTGTGGGGTCCATGACGTTGGTTTTGGTGAATGGGTCTTTGGCCTAACTAAGGATAGTCACGCAGGAGGGTGTCACTCTTGGGAACCAGCCAGTCGGTCTTGATCTCGAAGGATTCATCGTGGATGCGCCAGCAGCCGTAGGGGAGCTTGGCACGCATGAAGTAGGAGCCGCTGCCTTGGGCTGCGTATCCGGGGTCCAGGGCGTCTTCTTTCAGCACGACGGCGCGGTAGCGGGTGGCTTCATTGACGCGGTCATCCGCATCCCAGCCGATCTCTAGCATGGGGGCGACGACGCGGCTGCCAGGGGACTTTTTGCCAAAGGTGGCAATGAGCCATTGGCCATCCTTGTAGGTGCTGGCGTAGCGGATGAAAAGGAGCGTGTAGCCTGCGGCGGCCAGGGGTTTTTGCAGCGCTGACATGGGCAGTTGGAGGAGACCCCCCAGCGCCCAGTAGTCGCTATCCGTTTGGGCTAATCTTTCCAGACAACGGGTGACCCAGAGGTCCATCACTTCGGCACTGCGCCAGGCGGTCCAGTAAGGTTGCAGGCTGTTCGGCAGGAGATGTGCCTCATGCATGGCACCGATGACATTGATCTGCGCATCCAGGCTGGATTCTTCTGCCAGTAAGGCGGTGATAGCGGTCACGAGAGGCCAGCGCCCTTGTTCGAGACTCTTTTTCTGAAGGGCTTTCAGTTTGGTGGTTAGGGCAGCCATGCGATTTTTGGGAGGAGGTTGGCAGGCGGAAGGGTGGGGAATTTCGAGATTTTATATTAAGGGCGCGGATAGGGGAAGGCTTAATGAAGAGGTGGGTGGAAAAAGGTGGCGCATGGGGGCGTGGAGGTGGGTGGTGAGGATAACAAACGATGTGTTTGAGCGGGGTGGAGACGTGGCGGGGCTCTCCGGCGCTCCTTCAGAGCGCTCCGCTGGCGGGAGCTGGTGTGGTGCTCTCGTTCCCAGGGCTGGCGCCCTGGGCTAAGTCCAGTGCTCTTTCAGAGCACGATTCAGGGATGCGTGTGGTGCTTGCGTCCTGGGTTTTTGCTTTGGGCTAAACATCCAAAGGAGGATGAGCTGGGGCGAGCTTTGCTGGAGCTCTGAGTTAAGGTTGCATCATTGACGGCATGTTCCGTTATCTGCAACGTATGTTAGGCTGCGTCGTTACATGAGATTGGCTATCTCACGCTCGGGAAAGGGCTGCGTCCATCCGTCCTCAATGGAATAGAAGGGCTGGATGCGGAGTAACTCGAATTTCACCCCCTGTGCGAAAGCGTGGAGCGGGAAGGATGCTTCGAAAGCTGCTCTATCTTGGTTTGGATGCCGGAGAACCACACGAACTGAATCCGACTCACGGTGTAACTCACAGGCCATAAAAGACGGCTCGAGTGAGAACTGGACGACTTCTTGCGTGGAATGTTGCAGCAGACGGGCCGTGGCCGTGGCCAAATCACGGAGGCAGTCATTGGGGACATCCGAGACGGTCTGTGTAAAAGCGTCTGGAGGCTCTCCAAAAGTGATGTCAATCCACCCATACTTAGGCTCAGAGAGATGGAAGAGCTTCATGGCGTGCGTAGGGGCCTAACTATTTGATTGTTCCAAGGGGTGTCAAGCCGCAGTATGCGCCCGCAGGCGTTCGCTGGTGTAGGGATTGGGCGGGAGGTGGGCTAGTTTGGTGCTTACGTGGTCCAGCTTGGGGCGGTAGAGGGCGTGCTCTTCCTGGGTGAGGGCGGGCATGGCGTCAGACAGCAGGCAAAAGGCGTGGATGTAGCTGGGCAGCGCCTGCTGGAGCTGACCCTGATCTTCCAGGATCTCGCCATCCTCCAGCAGCAGGTCTGCCAGCATGACGGCGCGGGAGGCATGATCCACGCCGGAGCTGATCAGTTGATTGGCCAGGGCATCTGGGGAGAGCTGCTTCACGGTGTCTAGTGACAGGCCGACGATGAGCGGGCAGAGGCTGGCGAGATCCTGCTGCGCCTCCTCATTTTTTCCCAGCTTCCGCTTGGCCATGATGGCCGCCAGCATGAGGGCGATCTGCTGTAGCAATCTCATCATGTAATCCTGTGCCATGCCTGGAGTGAAGCCAAGCTGGAGCTAAAAGCCAAGTCTTAGTTTTGGCGAAACGCAGGCGTGCAGGAATAGGGTGCCAGGGCAGCTCACGGCACGGCGAGATCACGCAGGGCGCGGATGCGGCTGAAGGCGCGGGACTCTCCGCCTGAGTTCAGCGTGTGCTGGAGGGGACTGCCGGTGCCACGGATCTCTGCGGTGGCGGGAGTCCAGTGGACGAGGTCGGGTGAGGTCTCGATGGTGTAAATGCGGCCTGCTTTGGAGGACCATGTCAGCGTGACCGTACCATCGTCAGACATCACTCGGCCGATGAAGCTGTCCGCAGCGGCGCGTGGATCCGTGCCGGTAAGAAACTCTTCCAGATCGCTCATGCCGTCCAGGTCATTATCCGTCTCTTCAGAGGCGGCGGTGACCAGGCCAAAGTGCTGCATTTCCCACCAGTCCGGCAGGCCGTCGTTGTCTGAATCGGGCAGGGTAAAGGTGGCCTGTTGGATGCTGCTGACATCAGATCCCTTGACCGAGATGACACGGAGCTGAGCGGAGGCATCTAAAGTGACGGTGCTGCCTGAGACAAAGGAGCGGCTGTCCAGATTCGGCGCGCGGCCATCCAGGGTGTAGTAGATGTACGTGTCAGGTTCCACCTTGCCAACAGTCACTGCCACCGGCTGGTCAAAGGTGCCGCCTGCGGGGATGATGAGGGGTGTAGAGCTATTTGTCCAGGTGCTTACCTTTTTCTGAGTGAGGTCGAAAATGATGAGGGAGCCTTCAGCGATGGAGGCGTAGCCGCCTGTGGGGATGATCTGCAATTGTGCCAGGTCCGTTCGATCCAGGATGTAGGTGTTGGCTGTACTGGTGACAATGACCAGATCGTCGGTCACTACTGGCAGCCCCTTGAGGTCGTTGCCAATCGGGGGCGTGAAAGATGCCTGCAATCGCCCATCCAGGGCTTGATAGCTAACCAGAGAGCCTTCTCTGAGTGCATAGACATGGTCATTGGAAACTGCGGGAGTACCATCAAATGCACCAGAAACCGTCCAGACGATATTGTGGCTGTCGAGGTCAATGCAGGTGAGTGTATTGGCGACGGAAGCGACTTCGGAGGGATGATCGATGAAATAAGCCCTTCGGTTTTGAAGAGCCGCTGTGGTAGAGACCCCGTAACTGCCTTCAGACCAGCCGGTGGATTGTTTCCACAGGGGCTGTCCTGTCACAGGATCATGCTGGGAAAACTCCCCTTCTGTGAAGGCATACAATTCGGAGTCCACGATGGATGGAGTCCATACGGGGCTGGTACCTTTTGTCTGGCGAAATAACTGATCTCCACTGTCGAGATCAAAGCCGTAGAATCCCATGTCATTGAATACAGATTGATCTCCACCTTGGCAAAAGATACCCAGATCACTGACCGTGAGAGGGATGGGGTCTTTACTCGTCGTTAGGCGGTAGGAATCCCGGATATCCGTGCCGTCCTGACTATTCAAAACATAAGTGTAAGCCTGCCCTGTGGGGAATACGTACTGCCAGTAGATGCACCCAGCATGAGCAGTGGGCTGACATGTTTTAGAGCCGAAATTGAAGCTGCGTTTCCAGAGGAGGCTGCCCTTCGCCAGATCCAATGCGAAAAGGTGGGTATAGTAAGGGTAAGAGGTTTGTTGGGCGAAGAACACACGGCCATCAGCACATGTCACCGCTTGCTTGGGACCCGTGCTGGTGGAAAAGGAATAGCTCCAGCGTTCCGTCCACGCGCTTGTCCCTCGTCTGCCTGGGCTGTAACTGGTGTGATCGGGGCCATTGCCAAATGTGGGCCAGGAGGGGGAAATCCATGGGCCAATCTCAATGCGCACCGTGGCCGTGGCTGTGAGGCCCTGATTTTCACGAACGGTATAAGTAAACTGGTCCGTGCCTGTCATCACCGACGAGGATGCCTGATAGCTCAGGCTGTCGTTTTCGTTGAGCTGCACCGTGCCAAACTGGGGCTGGGTGAAACTGCTGATGACTAGCAGGCTATCTTCGGCGTCAGAATCATTGTCGCGTACATTCAGGGGACTCAGGATCTGGCCCGGCTCGACATGGCGGACGTCATCGCGGGCCAAGGGGGCATCATTCACGGCCTGCACATTCAGAGTCACTGTTGCCTTGTTGGAAATGGAGATCCCATCTCCAGCAGCAAACTGGAAAGTGGTCAGCGGACTGCCATTTTGGTTGGCAGGAGGAAGGTAAATGACTTGGGCACTGTCGTTGGTGACCAGGGTTGGGAGTTCGGTGATGATCTCTCCGGGCGTCACCCCGTCCGTCGTTTGGTACAGGGTACCCTCCGCTGGCAAGCTGGTGATGATAAAGCGTAAGGCATCACTGTTTGTATCCGTAGCTTGCAGGGTCAGTGTGAGCGCCTGCTCTTCTTCGGTAGATGCTGTTTGCGCCTGGGCTACTGGCTGACTGTTGCTGGTCTTGGGGATAGCATAGGCGAGGAGTTTGCCAGTGCTGGAGGCGATGTAAAGTGTCTCCCCTGCAAGGCTGATGCCCCCTCCAAAATTGATTTCCTGGCGAAGGCTGTGATCGCTAAGGTTATAGAGATGGGTGCCACCCCCAGGCGCACTAACAATGAGTGTGTCCAGCGTAACAATGGGTTGAGTTTGGAAATTCCAATACCCGTCTTTTCTAAAGTCGCCGAGGTAAGTGCCCGTGGCTGCATCATAGCTGCTGACTGCGGAATTTGAGATCACATACACGGTTTGATGGGCCGTGGCAGGGGTGCCTTTGAAGATGCCCTGAACCCGCCAGACGACCGTATGATCGGTGAGATTGACGCAGATCAGTTCCTGTTGTCCTGCTGGACTTGTGATCGAATCATTCACCAGATAAGCATACCCTGCGGAGCAGGTGATGGTGCGGTTCATAAGCGTCTCACCACTCCAGCCAAAATCCATGGACCATAGGACGGCTCCGGTGGACTTTTCATGACGGGTCAAGATCCCGCCTGCGAAAGAATAGAGTCCGTCTTCATACAGGGTGGGAGCGCCAGGATAAGACTCTACTACCCCCTGGGTAAACAATGGATCACCTGAGCTACGTGTGAATCCATCTAGCCTGCTGCTGCTGGAACTACGATGTGTGTAAACGGCCATTTCATCCACGGCCGGGTGCATATAGGCGGTAGAGTTTGTTAAAGAACTGCTCCAGAGAGATACCCCAGTGGAGGCGTTGAGAGCCTCTAATTTATTTTTAAAAAGGGTGCTGT
>JAOZVT010000731.1 GCA_025869455.1 Prosthecobacter sp. | reverse complement strand
AGGTCGTGTGACCAAGATCGACCTTGCAGGTCGGGAGATTTTCAGCCTCAGCCATCCCATGAGTGTGGGAGCCTACGAACCTGACATGGTCTTTAATCCCACCGAAAGTGCCATCGCGCCCAATGGGGATATCTACATTGTGGATGGTTATGGGTCTAACTATGTATTGCGTTATGATCGAAACGGCAAATTTATCTCACGTTTTGGGGGTAAAGATGGTGTGCCTGTGGAAGAGCGGCTTAACAATGCTCACGGCATCGAAATTGATCGACGTAAAGGCGACGATCAGGCAACTGTCCTGGTGACTTCCCGGGTAGATCAGTGTTTCCGCCGCTTTACCCTTGAGGGAAAACATATCGAAACCCTGCCTGTGCCTGGCTGTAAGGTCTGCCGTCCAGTCATCTCAGGCCAGGAGCTTTATGCCGGCGTTTGCTGGTCTTCAGATCCTGTGCGCAGCAAGCTACCGCAGAATCCCTCAGGGTTCACGGTGATCTTGGATGCGGATGGCAAAGTCATCAGTGCTCCTGGCGGTACGGAGCCTGTTTATGAAAACGGTCAATTAAAACCACTATCACAGGGTCAGCCTGTCATTGATCATGGGCATGACGTTTGTGTCATGGACACTGGTGACTTGATCGTTTGCCAATGGAATGCTTTCCAAACGTATCCGATCAAATTGGAGCGAATTTGAATAACCTTTCCCTAACAGAAGGTTTGTTCAGACCTCTTTCTTGATCACACGGTTGGCTATTTCATCAAACCGTCGTAGCCAGATGGTGGGGTCTGTTTCCTGGCGGAGCCAATGCCGTCCACTTGCCCCCATGGCGGTTCGTTGGGTGGTGGACATGGCTTCCAGATTCAGGACATCTTGAAGCAGAGCTTTGGGATCGCCTGGGGAGTGGAGAAAACCTGTGCTGCCATGCAAAACAGTCTCTCCGAGTCCGCCGGAGCGCGCCGCGAGCACAGGTTTAGCATAGTCGTAGGCCTCATAAGTCACTAGGCCGAGCGGTTCCCACCAGACTGAGGGGATGATGACAGCACGGCAGCGTAGCAGTTGGTCCACTTTGGTTTCTCCTCCCACTTTACCCAAGGCGCAGATGAAGGGATTGCTTCTCGCATGTTGGGTCACCAAATCTTTTAAAATTCCATCTCCAGCGATGTGAAGGCGTGGGGTGGCTTTACCAAGTTTTTGATAAAGAGCATTCCAGCACTCCAGCATCGGCAAAATGCCTTTTTCTGGGATTAACCGCCCTAAATACAGGTAGTAGCCTGCATCATGCTTTTCAGGTGCCTGAGGCATGGCATCCCAGGCGTGGCGGAGCGTGACGATCTTATCAGGGTGAACGGCACCAGCCTCGATCAATCGGTCCCGCATGAAATCTGAAATGGCGATCCATGTTTTGACGCTCTCTAGCCAGCCACTGCGATGCAGTAGTTTTAATAGCAGAGCCATCATGGCACTGCGCGTGACGGAATTCATCCAGGCACCTTCTTTGACTTCCGTCCAGTAATCACCGTGGAGCGGATCGGGCAGCAGTTGCCCTTTACAATAAAGGCTGCCACCCACGGAAAAGGGGCGGTAGTTGTGCAAATACTGAATGACGGGTAATTTCCGCTTCAGGGCGCTGAGATAGAGAGCGGGTGAACCAACCGGATAGATGTTGTGAAACATCGCCAAGTCTGCCTTGGCTTCATCCACAGCGGCCTCAAATCGTTGCCGACCTTCCGGATTGTAGAAAAGTCTTCTCGCCTGGGATAAACGTCCCGGGGCCTGCGGTCCCACCCATTCTTTGCTGTCATAGGAGCAGTAAGAAAGCTGATAGCGACTGCCTAGATGGGCGCGAATCCGTTCCACGGAATACTCCTCACCACCGGGGAATCGGTAGTGGTTAAAAACATTCAGGATGGAAAGAGACATGATCGACAGGAATCACTGCCATATTCGCAGGGATTGCGCCACTCCAATGTCGAATGTCCAATAAGCCATTGTCATCTGGCAACGAATCGGAGAGAATAAGTAGCCCATGAGTGATACCCCCCAGGACCCACCCAATCCCCCAAATCAGCCGCCATCCCCGGATGAAATCACGCGAAAGCTTGAAGACTTCATCAAGAATAGCCTCGGCGGGCAGGTGGTTTTTTCACGTATGGACCCCGGAATGCGCAATGTGACCCCGGAAGAAGAGTCGAAAGAAGAGCCTCCTGTCGAAGAGGAACCCACTGCGGCCTATGATTTTCATCACAAGCCAGCGGACATCAAAGCGTATCTGGACCGTTTCGTGATCCGCCAGGATGAAGCTAAAAAGGTGCTCTCCACGGCCGTCTGCGATCATTACAACCACGCGCGGATGCTGCGTGAACACAAAAAGCAGAAAAGCCCAGGGAACCTGGAGTTCACCAAACAAAACGTGCTGATCACGGGGCCGACAGGCGTGGGTAAGACTTACTTGGTCAAGCACATCGCCGATCTTATTGGCGTTCCCTTCGTGAAGGCGGATGCTACGAAATTCAGTGAGACGGGTTACGTCGGAGCTGATGTGGATGACCTGGTTCGTGATCTTGTGGCCAAGGCCAATGGCAATGTTGAATTGGCTCAATATGGCATCATCTATCTGGACGAAATTGATAAACTAGCCACAGGCGGAGAAGGCCGCATGGGGCGCGATGTCAGCGGGCGTGGGGTGCAAACCGCCTTGCTAAAGCTGATGGAAGAAACCGAAGTCTCTCTCTATGCGCCTAACGACATGCGCAGTCAGATGCAGATGATGTTTGATACGCGCAAAGGCCGCACTGGCCGTGAGGTGATCAATACCCGTAACATTCTATTCATTGTCAGTGGTGCTTTCTCGGGCCTGGAAAAAATCATTGAGAAACGGCAGGCCAAATCCGAAATTGGATTTGGTGCCATGGTGAAGGATCGCGCGCATTCTGACGAATTGTTGCATGAGGCGCGTACGAAGGACTTCATCGATTATGGCTTTGAGGCAGAGTTTATCTGACGTCTGCCAGTGCGCGTTTTTTGTGATAGCCTGAATGCGGATGATCTCTTCCAGATCATGAAAAACAGTGAAGGTAGTCTCATTCGTCAATACGAGCGCGAATTCCATGCTTACGGTGTGCGAACGGTCTTTGAGGATGAGGCTCTGCGTGCAGTCGCTGTGCGTGCGGCGGAAGAAAAGACGGGGGCTCGTGGACTGGTCACCGCTTGGGAAAAGGTACTGCGCGACTTTAAGTTTGAATTGCCCAGCTTAGGGTTGCCTGATCTGATCATTGATGGCGCTCTTGTAGCGGATCAGAAAAAAGTGTTGGAACGCTGTCGCGTGGATGCTCAAAATTTTAACCCCGACGTGAGGGCTGAAGCGGTACACAAATTCGCCAACCAGTTTTCCGTAGAACATGGTCTGGAATTGGTCTTCGATTCCGGTGCTGTTCATGCCTTAGTTCAGCGTGCTGAGCGTGAAGGCGCAGGTGTAGAGGATCTCTGTTCACGCCTTTTCAAAGACTACCCTTTTGGGCTTCAACTTGTCTCACGCAGTACCGGACAATCCGCCTTTCACATCAATCGAGAAGCCATTGAGCATTCTGATAAGTTCCTGAGTGAACTCGTCGTCTCATCTTACCGTCAATCGGAACCTCCGGCAGCCTAACTTTATGGATCGAAATCGTGTCTCAATCATGTTCATCGGCATCTTGGTCTGTGTGCCAGTGCTTGCGCTCTATCAGTTCGGTCTTTTCCCTGACATCGCTCAATGGCTAGGTGCTAAATTGCCCAGGTTATTGGTATTGCCTGAGGAGGGCATCAAACCTTGTTTATTCTTGCAGTACGGTTACTACACCGCCTTTGCTTTCATCAGTGCTTGGATAGGCATGGACATGGAGGCCCTTTGGCAAAAGTTCGCTTATCTCTTGGGTTTCAGTTATCTCACCCTGAGTCTGACTGTGACCTTGGCCTGGACAGGTATCCTGTTTGAGCCCTTCAGTGGACTCCTGGCAGCTTGGGTTGCCTGCTTGACTGCCGTAATGATGGCTGATCTCGGTCATCGTTCCATTGAACCTCCTGCGGTAGCCACGCCAGCAGAAAAGAAAGAAGGGTGAACGTTTCCGTTCACCCTTCGGTCAAGTTTGGCTGTCCTATCAGAAATTGATGCTCACCGTGATTGAGCCAAAGACCTGTTCATCTTCCTGCCCACGGAATTCTTTGGTACGATAAATGTAGGCGTAGCTGATTTTGGTATTCTTCCAGTTGAAGGCAATCCCTGCGGATAAGTCGCCGACAAAGGGATACTTATCCACGGAATGGCTATCGCGGAAGGTATTGCCATCTAGGAAAATATTGCGTGCCACGGCGCGGCCTTCCCCGCGAACAAAGAAGTGGAAGCCGAATCGGTTTTCCCAGGTCTTTGCTATGAATGGATTTTCCAAAGCAGTCGGCGTGGTCGATGCATCACCAATGGCACCTGTTCCAAAATCATCTGGCAGATTGTAGCCCAACCGAATCTCTGTGCCTACGTTGGCATGAGTCATGACGTTCCCCAGCGTGACCCCTGCATACGGGAGAATGTCCCAGTCAATGCCGTGGTGGTCTCTCCGGTCACGGATACGCCACATGCGTTCATAAGAGGCATTCACACCGATTTCGTTTCTGATCTGGTTATTCCAGCCTTGAGGCGAATTCAAGCCGCGCGCTTCATGGACAAGTCGCTGCGTTTCTTCTGCAAATGACCAAGGCCCAACCACACCCACATTGAGGACCAGGGTATTTTTGACTTTTTCATTCTTCCAGATCAGCCCCATTCCGACATAGAGCCAGCCTGCATACGGACGCTGATCTTTGACGAGATTCGGGTTACGCGTATCACTCGGAGTGTACATGCTCTGCCCCAGGGAGATCGCCACGTTGCGCTCATAATCTGAGTTGCCTGTCCAGGGCATATCATCAAAGTAACCTGCCATTTCACCAATGGTCGGGTCATCCCCAAATTTCCGAAGTGCTGGAGAAGTCCAACTGATCCGGGCACCATTGGTGTAGTTTTCATCCGTATCGCCGAACAAATCATTCTCAAAATACACGCTCAACGTACCGTAATGATTGGGGTCAAGCCCTTGAGCTTGCACAGCGGCAGTGGGTAGCACTAAGACAGCTAAAAGGCATAAGAGTGGTTTCATAATTGGGAGTGGATGTTTTGAACTTCGCTTGAAACCTAGCGCAGAACTTATGCCCTTTGGGTATGCCATCGCAGAAACCCTGCTGGCACTAGGTCAGGAGCACAATGTTCTGAACTAACAAAAAGTTATATCAGGTAAAATGCACGTTAGTTGTGCTGTAATATAATGCAAATTGCATTATATGCTAAGACCGCATCACGATCTTAATCTTGCCTGCCGATTTGCCTGCGGCATGGAGACTGTCCACCAAAGTAGGGCCTGTTGGTTGGCTACTTCCAACGACAGGCGCAGATGGAGTGTTTGACTCAGCTTCCAGCGCTGCTTTGAGGGCTCCCTCCACCATCTGCCCACAATGAATCTTCATCGGAGGAAGAGGCCCCAGCGGAGCGCTCAATTCTTCCGCGCTCATCAGCAGCGCTTCTTCCTTGGTCTTTCCGCGAATCAATTCCGTAGCCAAGCTAGCCACCGCGATGGCTGTTTGGCAGCCGAAGCTTTGGAAGCTGGCTTTATCAATGACCTTCTTACCGTCCTTTTCCTTGTACTTGAGCCACATACGCACCATGTCTCCACAGTCGGGCGAGCCGACCGTGCCTACGGAATCCGCATCTGGCATTTCTCCCAGATTTTGCGGATTAGATAGGGCGGACTGGAGCGTGGATTCGTTCATAGGAAAGAAGAGGCTTTTACTTCATCAAGATTACGCCAGCCGTCCGCAGCAGTTCTTGAATTTTTTACCGCTTCCGCAAGGGCAAGGATCATTGCGCCCGACATTGGCCATCGGTTTCTTTTGGGGAAGCGCGCCTGGAAGAATCAGTTTAGGACCATCACTCCCTGGATTGTGCGCCTTCGGTTTTTCCACTTCCGCTTCAATCGTTTTTGCAGCGGGTGTCGCCTGGATTGGCTGCCCCCCATTTTGCTGCATCATGGCGATTTGCGCCAGGAATTGCTCAAAGGCAGCGAGTTGCTGTGTGCTGCGGAAAAGATTGCTCAAAACCTCTCCATTAATGTTGCGCATCAGTTCAGCAAAGATCGTGAAGGCTTCTTGTTTGAACTCAATAAGCGGATCTTTCTGCCCATAGCTACGCAGGCTGATACCTTCTTTAAGCGCATCCAATGCATACAGATGCTCCTGCCACAGACGGTCAATGGCG
>JAOZVT010000730.1 GCA_025869455.1 Prosthecobacter sp. | reverse complement strand
GCCACCCATCAAATAAGCGAGCTGTTTCAAAGAACCGATGCCATAGCTACCAATCGTGCTGGCCATGGCACCGAGAGCCCCCAAAGGTGCCACTTTGATAATGATACGCATGATGCCGAAGAACAGTTCGCTCGTCCGGTCCACCACCTTCAAAATAGGTTTCCCATGCTCGCCTAATCCTGAAATGGCAAAGGCGGCCAGCAGCGCTACAAAGACAACTTGAAGCAGATTTCCTTCGGTGAAGGCACTGACAAAAGTCTTCGGAATGATGTTGAGCAGGAAGTCAGTGGTCGAAAGTGAATGCGCCTTGCTGGCATATTCCTTCACCGTGGCGACTGAGGCTGCGTCCAGGGTGGAAAGGTCGGCATTGAAGCCCACCCCCGGTTTCAAGGTATTTACCACAATGAGGCCAATGAATAAGGCCAGGGTAGAGACCACCTCGAAATATAGCAGCGTCTTGAATCCCACCCGACCTAGCTTTTTCACATCGCCCACGGAGGCAATCCCGTGCACCACGGTGCAAAAGATGATCGGAGCGATCATCATTTTGATCAGGTTGATGAACCCCTTGCTCAGGGGTTCCAGGGCTTTGCCCCACGCAGGATAGAAATGCCCAATCGCTATACCAATGGCCACAGCGATGAGCACCTGAATGTACAGGATGCGATACCAGGGAGTGCGAGTGGGCGTGGTTTGGGCGTGCATGTTCGGGAGAATATCGATTCAATCCCGAACCTGCCCTCCATTGCAAGCCGCGTCTCTACTTCTCAGTTTTTGGTTTGATGGTGTAGTGCCCAGGATTCTGCTGATAACTATCCATGCAGGTGGCACAGCAAAAGATGATCGTACCTTTGTCTGAAAAGACCCGGTAGATCACCCGGCCCGCTTTGCCATCCACGGGGCAAAGATCATTGATGGGCAGGCCGCCTTTGGCCCAGATTGCCGTGATGCTAACAAGGGATAGGAGAAGGACAGGTAGAAGTGCTTTCATGGCTCGTGAGTTGGGTTCCGCCCAAGTCGGCGTTAACCACCGAGCCTAGGCAAAAACTCAAACGCACAGCCGCACCAGTTTCATAGGCGCTGTCAAAGGAGGTGTACGGAAGCGCAACTTCCGCACACTTAGGTATCAAAACGGGATGTCGTCATCTTCCATACCTTCCGTGATCGGCCCTTCGCCGAAGTCATCCTGCTGCGCAGGAGTCGGACGCTGGGCCGGGCGCTGCTGCTGGGGGGCAGGGCGTTGATAGCCTCCTCCTCCCCCACCGCCGCCGTAGCCACCGCCACCTGAAGGACGACGCTGCTGGGGAGCTGGCGCGCTATTATAACCTTCTTCATCTCCGCCGCCAGAGCCGTAATTGCCACCACCACCGCCGCCACCAGGGGCACCGCCCTTGCTGTCGAGGAATTGCATGTTCTCCGCCACGATCTTGATCTTGCTGCGCTTCTGGCCCGTGGCCTTGTCTTCCCAGGAATCCATCTGCAGACGTCCTTCGATGAAAACGGAACGCCCCTTGGCCAGGAATTGTCCTGCCAGCTCAGCCTGCTTACCCCAAAGCACGATGTCCAGGTACGTCACCTCTTCCTGCCGTTCTCCACTTTCCGTGAGATAGCGTCGGTTGACGGCAATGGCCATGTCACAGACTGCACTTCCTTTGGGCGTATAACGCACCTCCGGATCGCGGGTGAGATTGCCGATGAGCATGACTTTATTGAGCGAGGCCATAATCCCTCACCTTATCCACCCCCTGCGCTCTGCGACAACTTTTTTGTCAGGGATTGCGGATTCTGGTGCAAGGTGTCCCTGCAAACTGCTTCTTGCCGCTTGTGCTGCCTATGTTACCCTATAGAAGCGATGACGTATGAACAACTGCCAGACGAATGGAAGGAGTGGGTTGACCTGACTCCTCTGGAGCGTTTTAGGCGTAGTGAAGTGTTTTTCGCTCAATACTTAGCCATGGGAGGAAGCCTTGATCCCGACCCCGATCCGACAAGTCCTTTTGATGATCCAGAAGCATGGCGTCCAGGCGCTGCTCATGGGCGGGCAGGCCTGCGTGTTTTACGGCGCGGCGCAAGTTAGCAAGGACATTGATTTTGTAATCTTGGCTAATGAGGAAAATTATGAGCGTCTTCACGGGGCATTAGCAGAGTTAAAAGCTGAGCGGATTGCTATACCACGCTTTATTTCCGCTGCCAAGCCCCAGGAGTGGAGGGTTTGAGGGTCGATGTGATGACCCAAATGCGCGGTGTGTCCGATTTTAACAAGCTATGGGAGCGTCGTACGACGTTTGGCGACGATGCTGGGGCTGAATACCACCTTCTGAGTGTGCCTGATCTCGTGCTGGCAAAGAAAACTCAACGCAGTAAAGATTGGCCTGTGATTGAATTGCTGGTGGCTATTCATCATCGCGAAAATATCGCAAATGCGAATGCTGAATGGATCAAGTTTTGGCTTTTAGAGGGAAGAACACCTGAATTGCTAAATGATCTTTGCCGACGTTTCCCAGATGAAGCGGCTGCATTGCAGATTCAGCGTCCTTTACTTTTGATAGCTCAAGGTTCGGAACAGGAAGCGCTTCGTGCAGCCTTGGATGCTGAAGTCCGTGCCGTGCAGGCTATTGATCGTGCGTATTGGTTACCTCTACGTCAGGAGTTAGAACAGTTTCGCCGTGAAGAACGGTCGGATGAATCAGATGGCAGTCTTTAGAAATCTGGCAAAGTAACGAGTAAGAGAACTGGCAGGTTCAGTTGGAGAAACGTTTGACGTAGGGGCAGGATAATCTCACTCCATCCCCAGTTCATGATGCAGAAAGGCCCATTCGTCGGCGGTTTCTTCGATGACTTTGGCCAGGGCTGTGCCAGCACCGTGACCCGCGCTGGTTTCGATGCGGATGAGCACAGGCGGGCCGTCCTTTGCCTGGCAGGCCTGGAGGCGGGCGGCGAATTTGAAGCTGTGAGCGGGGACGACTCGATCATCGTGGTCGGCCGTAGTGACCAGGGTGGATGGGTAGCGCGTGCTGGGTTTCAGATTGTGCAGGGGGGAGTAGGCGTATAGGGCCTTGAACTCGTCCGCGTTTTCGCTGCTTCCGTAGTCGCTCTTCCAGGCCCAGCCGATGGTGAACTTGTGAAAGCGCAGCATGTCCATGACGCCCACGGCGGGCAGGGCGGCTCCATAGAGTTCGGGCCGTTGGGTCATGCAGGCACCGACCAAGAGTCCGCCATTGCTGCCGCCCATGATGGCTAGTTTTTTGGATGAAGTGTACCCCTCTTTCTGCAGCCACTCGGCACAGGAGATGAAGTCATCAAAGACATTCTGCTTGGTGAGTTTCGTCCCAGCTCGGTGCCAGTCAGCACCATACTCACCGCCGCCGCGTAGGTTGGCCAGGGCATAGACACCGCCCATCTCCAGCCACACGGCGCGGCCAATGGAAAAGCTGGGCGTGAGGCTGATGTTAAAGCCGCCGTAGCCATAAAGGAGGGTGGCGTTGTTACCATCCAGTTTCAGACCTTTTTTATGGATGATGAACATGGGCACCCGCGTGCCGTCCTTGCTGGTGGCAAAGACTTGTTTCGTCTCATAGACGCTGCCATCGAAGTCCACTTTGGGCTGACGATAAAGGCTGCTCTTACCAGTGGCGATGTCGTAGCGGTAGATTGCCCCTGGGGTGGTGAAGCTGGTGAAGGCGTAGAAGGTTTCGTGGTCTTGGCGGCGTCCATTGAATCCTCCGATGGTGCCGATGCCTGGTAATTCGATCTGGCGGATGAGTTTTCCCTCTAAATCAAAGGCGCGCATGTCAGAGCGGGCATCCTTCAGGTATTCGCAGAGCAGTTGACCTCCCACGATGGAAAGGCTGTCGAGCTTGTCTTCCGTTTGTGGAATGATTTCGCGCCAGTCTTTGCGTTCGGGGCGGGTGACATCAATGGCGATGACGCGATAACGCGGAGCTTCAAGGTCGGTACGGAAGTAAAAGACACTGCCGACATTGTCCACGAAGTTGTAAGCTGCATCGAAGTCATTGAGCAACTCTACTACCTTGGCATCTGCCTGGGTAAGGTCCAGATAGAAGACGCGCTTCTTGGGGTCGGTTCCCTCTGTTACGCTGATGGTTAGGTAGTGGCCGTCATCGGTGACGTAAGCATACAGCCCCCAGTCAGGCTGGTCAGGGCGTTCATAGACTAGGCGATCTTCACTCTGAGGGGTGCCTAGCTTGTGGAAATAGACGGTCTGATTTTTATTAGCCTCCGTGAGCGCGGCTCCTTCTTTGGGTTGGGGAAAACGGCTGTAATAAAAACCACTGCTGTCCTTGGCCCAGGACGCACCGCTGAACTTGATCCACTCCAGCACGTCTTCGGTATCCTTGCCGGTATCAATGTCCTTCACACGGAATTCCTGCCAGTCGCTTCCAGCTTTGGATAGGCCATAGACCAGCAGTTTTCCATTGGGGCTGGGGGCCGTTTCAGTGACGGAGGTGGTTCCATCCGTGGAAAGAGAGTTAGGGTCTAACAGAATGCGTGGTTCTGAGTCTAGGGAGTCGGTGACGTAAAAAACACTCTGATTTTGAAGGCCGGAATTGCGATTGAAAAACCAGCGGCCACCTTCCTCAAAAGGCACGCCCACCCGTTCGTAGTTCCAGATCTTTTCCAGCCGTGTGCGGATTTCAGTCCGCTTGGGCAGCTTGTTGAGATAACCAAAAGTGACTTCATTTTGGGCCTTCACCCAGGCTTTGGTTTCTTCGCTATTGTCATCCTCCAGCCAGCGGTAGGGATCGGCCACTTGGGTGCCGTGGTAATCATCGATGACTGTGTCATCCTGGCGGGTTTCGGGATATTTCAAAGACTGGGCAAAAAGGTTGGAAGTGGTCACGAGAAAGAAGAGGAAGGCTCGCATGCTGACACCGAGGCGCAGACAAGGTACGTCTGCAAGCAAGATGCCGCGTGTAGAAATCAGTCTTCCTCAGCCGCATTCGTGAAAACTTGACCGCCACAGTGCCCGCAGCTTTCTGTCTGTATCACTCGAAGGGCGAGTGGTCCGATCAATTCTTGGCTGCACTGAGGGCATTTGACTGAAAAAGATCGTTGAAGACCTTGATGTAGCTTGCGGGCCACCGGGACATGGGCAGCTAAAACCAAAAGGAAGAGAATTAGCCAAGCTATCATCAACCAGACCGGATCATCGGCGAACAGGAAGTGCCGGAAGATCGGAGCGTTGATCCCCGCCCAAAAAAGGAGACTCGCGGTGATGGCCACCAATCGGCGGGATAAGCTGCGCTGATAAGCCTGATTCCAGAGGATGAATTCAGGCTTCGTCATGGGCTGACTTTCAGCGCAGGCTGAATCCAGATTTATTACATGGGCTTGGTATAGCCCAGGTAAGCCATGACCGTGCCAATGAGAGCTGCGACGACGATCACCACCACAGGCTTTACCACGCGGCGTTTAGCCAGCACTGGCAGGAAACCCAGGACCAGCCAGAGGCCTATCTTGACGTAAACCCAGGTCGGTAGGGAACTGAAGAGTCCATACTTGGCCAGCATTCCAAAGCCTGAAACAAGGCTGATCAGCAGACCTGTGCCGTGCCATTTCATGGCGGATTTGGAGCTGTCATTCGAGAGCAGGGCTCCAAAGCCGATGAAAACGAAGATCAGGCCCAGGATGTGAAGGATGTGATAGACGGCGAGAGGCATAAGGGGTGCGCGATGTTGCCACGTTACGTGCGCGGAGCAACCTTGGTTTATCCAAGATTTAAGTCACGCTTTGGTCACGTAGGTTTTGTACAACCACTTTTTAGCCTATTTCATGAAGAAAATCGTTCTTTCACTCCTGCTATTCCCGTGCTTTGGCGTGGCGGAAACACTAGATGCGGATTTGTTGATCGTCGGAGGTAATGAATCGGCCTGTGCAGCCGCAGTGCAGGCGGCTCGGTTAGGCGTAAAAAAGATCGTCCTCGTCAATGATATCCAATGGTTAGGGGGACAGTTTTCTGCCGAAGGAGTCGGCTGTTTAGATGAGTGGACCACGGTTCAGGGGAAGCGGGTCGGCTTTCCTCGCAGTGGTTTGTTCGCAGAAGTGGTGCAGCGCATTCACGCTCATAACTCAGCCACGTATGGCAAAGCCAATCCTGGCAATGCCTATTGCGGGACCGAAACCATTGAGCCTGCCGCTGCCGCGAAAATATTTGAGGAGATGCTGCAATCGGCGGTGGATAGCGGTGTCCTGCGGATAGAACGCGATTGGGAACCTGTGCGGGTTAGTGGGAGTTCTCAGCAGGTAACCGGGGTGGAATTCAGGCACACATTGGGCCAAAAACCAAATTTAACGGTCCAGGCACGCCTAACCATGGATGCATCAGATTG
>JAOZVT010000729.1:2136-6353 GCA_025869455.1 Prosthecobacter sp. | reverse complement strand
CTACTGCCGACTGCGTCAGGATTTCCGTGATTTTCGCCTGGATCGGATGGCGAAGTGGGAGGTCTTGCCAGAGCGCTTCAGCGGACATGAAGACTTCTCAGTGAAGAGCTTCCTGGCCAGTGTGCTCAATGATCAAGAACTGATCCCGACGACCATCCTCTTTCAACCCTCCATCATGGAACGGGTGCGTCGTGAAATCTCCTGCTCCTGCGTTGCTGAGGAAACGCTACCCGATGGCCGAATCCGCATGGAGTTGCTGGCTTGGTCCCATGATTGGTTCATGGGCTGGATTTTAAGTCTGGGCTCTCAGGTGGAAGTCCTGTCACCACCCATGATGCGACAAAAGCTGAGAGAGACCGCCCTGCAAATGGCGGAAAGACACGCCTGAAAACTTTTTTCGACCATCCGACATCTCTGCTGACATAGGGTTGTCAGTCGCCTCTGCTTTGATGCGTGTGTCCTGCCAAACAGCGCAGGCATGAATCCTATTCCAAAAGACACACCATGAAACTAAACGCCCTCAACTGGTTCGAAATTTACGTCACCGACATTCAACGCGCCCGCACTTTTTATGAAACGATCCTGAACACCCAACTCGTAGAAGCCGAGGGTTCCAGCATACCGATGGCCATCTTCCCTTATGACAACATGAAAGGCATCGGTGGTTCCATCACCTGCATGGAAGGCTGTAAACCAGGCCCTGGCGGCACGGTCATTTATCTGAATGTGGAAGGTGACCTTGATGGCGTGATCTCACGCATCCCTGCGGCTGGCGGCAAAGTGATCCGCCCACGTTTTGCCATCCCGCCTCATGGCTTCATTGCCATCTTTGAAGACACTGAGGGCAATGTCGTCGGTCTGCATAGCCTAGTTTAACCACGCTGTATCCGTGGGGCACCAGGAAGTGCTCCACGGACTTCTTTTCATCCCATGAAACCAAGGGGGGAACCGCTGCTACCCGTGCTGTAGAAATGGCCAATGTTTGGCAGGATAAGAGGCAGATCCGTCTTCGGAACACCTAACCACAAGGCCATCTCAGCAAAGAACTCATCGCAACTCGTCGTGGGAATGAAACGACCACGACCAGTATCCAAAGGATTGACCTCTGGGCCAGTATCGGGATTGACAGCTAGGTTTGGATACTGCCCGTAAATGCGTTGACCCTGAACTCCACCACCAACAACAAGCTGGTTGCTTCCCCAGGCATGATCGCTGCCCTGACTATTGCTGGTGAGCGTGCGCCCAAAGTCTGAGGCGGTGAATAACGTCACCTTATCAGCAACGCCAAGCGCTGTCATGGCTGCATGAAAGGCACCAATAGCCTCACTTACTTGAGGTAACATAGCGGCCTGATTTGCCAAGACACCGCTGTGATGATCCCATCCGCCCCAGTTAATAAAGAAGGTCTGCCGCACAGCACCGATGCCCGCTCTGCCCTGAATGGCTCGCGCGATCATAGCCAAACGATTGCCCACATAGGTGCTGGGAAAAGTGACTCCATTGGGCAAGGCCGCAGAGGTGGCCGAATCAAAGATATTGTAGGCATCCAATGCCTGCTTTTTACGAGTGTTAAAAGTCTGCGCGAGAAGGTTGGTGTATTGCTGCGCCAATTGACTATCCACACCTTGGCTTAGCGCCTGAGTCAGTACTTGACTGGATTGCCACGCAGAATTGTAGTTTGTTAGACCTACCGCCCCATTGGTGGTAATGGCATACTCAGAAACTTGGTTGCCCGTTTGCCAGACGTTGCTTCCATCCAGCGAAATATTCATGGGGACAATCTCATTGGCATTGAGCCCCCTCAGTAAATCTCCCATACGCCCAGCCCAGCCAATGCCGGAACGTGCATGAGGGATGCTGGTCTGCCATTGCTCGATTTGATCTGAATGCGAGTATAAACCAAGCGGCAGTTGTTTCTGGTTTTGTGCCACCTGGGTTCGAGTCTGCACAGGCTCGATCAATGTTCCCACATTGGCTACAAAAGCGGCATCCCCACTTTCAAACAAAGAAGCGACTTCTGGCATGCCTCCATGCACTGCGAAGTTGGGTAAACCGACAGGGTGAATGTCAATCAATTCGCCTGGAGTCAAAGCTAGGTTTGACCGCGAACTCTGATATGTGGCGTAGGCTGATGTTTCACGCGGCACGAGCATGTTAAACGAGTCATTGCCACCCGAGAGGAACAAACAGACCAAAGCCCTGTATTCGCCGGCTACCGGAGCCGAAGCTGAAGCGATCCCCTGGGCAAGCTGTAGATTTAAAAGGGTATTCAGCACCGGAATGGAACTGACAGCCGCGCAACTGGCCTGTCCGAAAAACTGGCGGCGTGTGGAATTTAAAGCAGGGTTCATGAGCGGATCAAAAAAGGTTACTGCTGCACATTAAACTCGGCTGAGGTGACAATCAGATAGATCGCGAGCCGTAGTCGCTCCCGATGCCACTGCCAGGAAGTATTCGGTGGCTTCACACGATCAATGGAATCCCGAATGATCTGGAACTGCCGTGGTGTTAAGGTTCCCCCGGTAAGAGCTAGATCCAAACGACGGATCAGTGGATCTGATTCCAGTAGCAAAGACACACTGGGAGCATTCTCAGCAATGTTTGCGGGAGGCACGATCAGGCTCAATTCTGGATCTGTGCCCAATCGCACGATGTAAGCAGCCGTCCCATTTCCATAGCGATGCAGAGAGCCATTAATCGCATTCCAAAAGTAGTTAGGCCCGGTGATCGAACTGCTAGCATTGAGGATTTGAAATTCAGGAGCCACCAATCCCTGCTCAGTGATCGGTCCCGGCGGGCTGTGCCCTGGTAGAAAGAAATTGAACACGCTCGGTGAATTCATGGGGTCTTGCAGATGATCCAGTGAGAACTGATCCAAGGGGTACCAGCCTGAGGTTGAGGTAGCATTGAACGCTTTGGCTAAATTCACCACGCGCAGGAAAGGCTCTCGCAATTTCCCAAAAGTCGGGTCCTGCATCATGACTGGATCACGCGCTTCAGGGTCCATGAGGATGGCTTTGATAAAAGCCTTCATATCTCCGCGTTCGCCTTGGCCATTGTCGTCAAACGCCGCTGCGACACGACCAATATAAGCAGGGCTTGGATTCGATGTGACCAAGCGCTGGATCAACAAACGACCAATAAAAGGGCCAACATTGGGATGATTGAATAAGCAGCCAATAGCCTCATCCACATCAGCCAAGCCCGCCGTGCCTGTGTTGCCAGAACTAGGCGTGCGAGCAGGCAGTGACACACCATTGAGCAATGTCTTGACGGCACAATCATGGTAAGCATCCCACATCTTCATGGGCTGGGTGTAGTCCCCATATGAGCCAGGGAAATTCTTGTCGGCAAAAGTCATACCCGTGAAGACACGCGCCATTTCAGTGATGTCATTGTTATCGTAAGTGGAGATGGGTTGCCCCTGTCCATCCAGCTTGCGAGTGCCGTCTTGATTCAATTGCCAAAGACCAATGCTGAAGAGCTGCATGACCTCACGCGCAAAGTTTTCATCTGGATAGATCTTCAAGGCTGGATTGGCCTTTTGATTGTTCAGGTGGCTCAGGTAGATGCCCATGGCCGAGTGGGTGGCCACAGCATAAAGAAGATCACGGTAGTTTCCGAAGGCCTGCTGCACCAGCTTGTCATAGTAGTTGGACATGCCGCGCTGCTCCACCACGAGTTGCTCAGGTCTGTCCCCCACCACGAGGATCTCACTGAGGGCAAAGGCCACTCGCTGACGCAAGGGATCAGGCAACTGATCCTGGACATCATCGGGGCGGAGTTTAGGCACGCCCATGACACGGTTCCACCAAGAGTTTTCCTTGTAGTTCCCGTAGAGTTGCATGGCGTCACCATTCTCCAAAGCCCACTCCACCCACGGCTGGAGGTAACCAATGGGACGCGTAAACTGGTCTTCAATCCATGCCTCCATGCCCACGTTCATCACCTCTTCGACATTTTCAGGTATATCATCAGGGTCTGAGGCACTGTCTTGATCAGGACCAAAAGAAGCCTGAAGCAGAAAACGCGAGGCTTCCTTGGCCCCAGGTTTATCCGTAGCATTCTCTAGAGTCGCCGTTGCATTATTGGTTACGCCAATGGAATAACCAGCTCCCGCTGTTACCGTCACGGTGATATCTTCTATTCCTTCAGTCTCGCCATCCGACAGCGGGGTAAGTTCGATCCAGACTTCCCGTGATCCCAAAGAGATCGGA
>JAOZVT010000729.1:0-2126 GCA_025869455.1 Prosthecobacter sp. | reverse complement strand
CCTGATTGCCTGTGATCGTACTGTAATCTGTATCGCGCGTAGCTGAACCTGTAAAAGTAACGTTGATGGTTAGGGGCTGAATGCCGCCTGTCCTCCGAATAGCGATGACTCCTTTATCCGGCCAGTCTTCACGCATGAGACCATCCAGAAGTCCGACCGTAACGGTGCTTGGCGCACTCCATGAAGATGTCACTCGAGAAAGATCAGCCGTGTCATTTCTCTCGGTATGAGAAGACATCGGATCAAACCCGAGCTGATATTCTTCCCAATCGCTCAGGCCATCGGCATCACTATCCACATCCGCTGCCTGGATACGAAAAAACCAGCGATTCTCTCCATTCGTGGCTAGCGCCTCCAGCAACTCCGATCCATCGCCCGACACCGTGCTCAAGAGTTGCCAATTGGCCGTGTTCAAATCTGGACAGCCATAGAGATTGTAGATTTTCCCCTGCTGACTCGTCCAACTTACCTTCACTTCTCCAAGAGCCCCAGGAATAATCTCCAACTCGGGCCGGGAGAACGGATTCAGAGGGTTTGTGCCTGCGACACTTTCCATGGCATTGGAAAAACCATCATGGTCCGTGTCATCCAAAGCAGGAAGATTCAGGGCACCATACTGGACCTCCCAGATATCTCCTTGCTGATTGCTATTCTGATCAAGCGCAATCAAATCTGCCCCAGGCAAGCCCACAAAAAGGAGAAGCCAGAAAGCGGTGCGGTGGAAAAGGGCAAACAGGCGACTCATGAACCTGGATGATGGGCGAGCAGAGTGGAAAGGAAATAAGAATTCCACAAATTTTCTTACAGGAAGTTAGACTATAAATCCACCTTCCTAGATAAGTAGCCTCATACGCGCTGGCCCATTTCCTTCAGCTTAGCTTCGCCTTCACTCCAAATGACCTCATGGGGTGGGCGCTTAGTTTTTGCGGCAATGGCAGCCACCACACCCGCGGCTTCCCCCATAGCAACGGCATTTCCAGTGACCCGATAACTAGCGTGAGCAATGAAGTCCCCGCTGATGCAACGCCCGGCCATCATGAGGCCGTCCACATCCTTGGCAATGAGCGCACGCAGAGGGATATCATAGGGCTTCACTTTGATTCCAGCATTGCTGTAACCCGCTGTTTTATTGTGTTCTTCACTCAATGCGTGGATATCCACAGCAAAGGTTGGCCTAACCACTCCATCGTCATAACGAGCACCCTTGACGACATCATCTTTATTCACGGTGTAACGTCCTGCAATACGGCGACCATCACGTACGCCAATTTGTTCCGCCGTAGCAGCGATTTGCAGGCCCTCCCACGGACCGCCGAGTTTGCGTAAGCCATTCACGATCTTATTGAGCTCAGACCTAGCCATCACGGTAGCCTCAGTGATTTTAGCGGCGTCAAAGCAGGGCACGCCATACTGATGATTCATCATCACCAGCAGTAAGTTGTCGCGAATCTGCCAGAGGGTAGGCTTGCTGTAAGACGGGAAATGGCCACCGCGTTCGATCTCTGCGCGGAACAAATCTTTCTTTTCATTATTGGGTTTATCCCCAGAAGGCATGGTTCCATAGCGGACAAAATCCCCCAATTGAGTCACATCCTTGCAGACCAACAACGCATTGAGCGACATGGGCTGGCAAGGGCAGGCGTCGGCTTCGCCATATTCAAAGGAGCATCCAGCCAAAGCACCCAGATCGCCATCTCCCGTCGTGTCGATGAAAACGGGTGCACGCCAGGCTTCGCGACCTGATTTGGAATCCGTCACCACGGTGGTGAGCTGGCGACCTTCACGGTAAGCCGCAGCGACACGAGTATGATATTGGAACTTCACTCCAGCCTCGACAAACAGGTCTTCCAAAAGCAGCTTCATGCCCTCTGGCTCATAACAGACAGCCTTCTTGCTGGTTCCATTTCGAATGTCACGCTCATCAAGTCGCTTCAGTATTTCCTGATTGAGGCCCGGTTTGTCAAAATCCAAAAGATAGCCAAGCAACCCGGCCGTCCACACGCCGCCCAGGCAGCCGCGCCATTCAAAGACACGGACTTTTGCCCCCGCACGAGCAGCGGTTAGAGCCGCTGCAATCCCGGCAGGGCCGGCGCCACAAACGATCACATCCGCATCCTGAACCAACG
>JAOZVT010000728.1 GCA_025869455.1 Prosthecobacter sp. | reverse complement strand
TGGCTTTCTGAAGAGGAGCTTTCGTCTTCAATGAAATAATATTTCACGCCCACTTTTTCTGCGGTGGCTAGGATGGCGGGCCAATCCATCTGGCCGGTGCCCAGGGTGACATCATTTTCCACGTCGGTTTTACCAGAGAGGTCTCCTGTGGCGATGCCTTTGCGAAGGTCTTTGAGGTGCATGAGATCCCAGCGGCCTGCGTATTTTTCCAGCAGCTTCACGGGATCTTGGCCAGGGAATACGACCCAGAGGATGTCCATTTGGAATTTCACTGTCTCAGGGTTTGTTTCCTGGATGATGAGGTCCGCCAGGGTTTCTCCTTCTTTCCACGACTGAAATTCAAAGCCGTGCATGTGGTAAAAGAATTTGATGCCGACTTTAGCCAGGGCGGCTCCTGCTTGATTGAAGGTGGCGATGATTTCCCGCGCCTGTGCTTCATCCAGGGGCGCTTTGTGGTCTGCCCAGGCGCAGCCGGCATATTGTAAGCCGAGTTCTTTGGCTTCTTGGGCCACGGTGTCAGGCTCTGTCTTCCACCTTTTATAAGGGAAATGGGCGCTGACGGCTTTTAGCCCCCGGCTGCTGAGTTCTTTTTTAAAGGCTTCTGCGCTGAGATCATAAGTACCTGCGAGTTCGACATTTTGGATGCCAAAAGATTTCACGGTGTCTAAAGTGCGCTGTACCCCTTTCAGTTTGAATTGGGAACGTAGGCTATACAGTTGTAATCCAGGACTGGCGTTGAATTTGCTCTCCTGGGCTGACGTCCATGTAGAAGCCGCCAAAGTGAGGGCGGTGAAAGTTAGAAAAATTCTAGAAAACATAATTAAACCGGATCGAAGCGAAGTTTTTGATTCAGGAAAAGCCAAATTCCGCAAGACTTGAAAGTTTTTTTGCCTTTATCGTAGCCTGATTGTCCTAGCTATTGCCTCGTCCCTTGCATCCTTCACCCTCGCGCCTACAATCGCCCCGCCCATGCATCGCCATTTCCTTTTCGCATTCTCCCTCCTGACCGTCTTGATGACATGGTTGGCCCCAATGGCCCAAGCTCAAAGCCCCGCTAGTCCTGGGGCGGCTTCAGGCCAGGTGGTGACTCCGGCTCCTGAGGCGGAGGCTGCGAATCCTTTTGCGAATACACTGACGCTGGATGGATTTATTAAAAGCACGGGTGTGATGGCTTACCCGCTGATCATTTTGTCCATGGTGACGGCGTTTTTGATCGTGCTCTTCACCTTCACGGTGCGTCAGGGCACGGTGGTGAGTGATGCGTTCATGAATTCGGCAGATGCTTTGATTCGCAAGCAGGATTACCTGGGATTGCTGGCGGTATGCAATCGCCGCAATGAGTGCATCGCCCGAATCACGGCGAAGACGCTGGACTTTGCGACACGTAACCCGACGGCCAGTTTTGAAGAGGTGAAGGAAGTGACGGAGGCGGAGGGAAATCGCCAGTCGAGCCTTCTTTTGGCACGCATTGCTTATCTCGGAGATGTCGGTGCGGTGGCTCCGATGCTGGGATTGTTAGGCACGACTTTGGGGATGATCACGACCTTCCATGCCATCTCTGGCGCGGAATATGGCGGCTCGAATCAGCTGGGCCTGGCCCAAGGTGTGTCGGAGGCTCTGCTCTGCACGGCTTCAGGCCTGGTGATCGGTATCCCGGCCCTGATTTTCTACGCGATCTTTCGTGGTAAGGTGAACCGCCTGATCTGCGAAATGGAAGCTGCCACCACACACTTGATGGCCTTGCTGGCTGTTCAATACAAACGCGCTGCCCGTGCTGTGACGACGGGGCGTGGTGGGGAATAATTCGCCACCGGCCTCTCTGGAACGACCATGAATTTTCGCAAACAGCATTCCATCGAACCCACGCCCATGCAGCTAGCGCCGCTGGTGGACGTGCTGTTCCTTTTGGTGATCTTTTTCGCCGTTACCTCGCACTACGCGAAGAATGAGCAGGTCATGGACATCAGCGTGCCTGCCGCCGACGAAGGTAAAGAAAATGAAAATCGCACGGTTGGTGAGATCATCATCAACATCAAAACGGAAGGTGAGATCATCGTGAACGGGCAGCAGCTGACCGAACAGGAATTGCTGACCAAGTTGCAGAACATTGCCTCCATTTATAAAGATCAGGCCGTCATCCTGCGTGGTGATGAAGTGGTTGATTACAAACACGTGATCAATGTCCTCAACACCTGCCAAAAGGCGGGTATCTGGAACATCGCCTTTGCCACCCGCAAGCCTGAAAAGGAAGCCCCGAAGAACTGAGATGCGTCGCCAAGATCTGCCCCGCCTACTGCTCCTCCCTCTGCTCAGTGCCTCTGTGGTTCTAGGTCAGTCCATTCCCCGTGCCGTGCCGGTGGAAGAGGAAGTTCAGAAACCGATTCCGCGTGCTATTCCGGTAGATCCTTCGGAACTGCCGGTGAAACAGCCGCCGCGCCCGAAGTCACCTGACCAGGACCTTTTTGACTATGCCAGCATGGTCTATGAGCGGGGGGAATTCGGCATCGCCGCCCAGTCGTTTGGGCAGTATCTGCAAAACTATCCTTCTGGCGCGGATGTGCCGATGGCGCTCTTCCGCATTGGTGAATGCTACATGAAGCAGAACCAACTGAAGGTGGCGGAGACCTATTACATGGAGGTGGTGAGCCGCTACCCGAACTCTGAAGGTGCGCCTTCAGCGGCCTATCGCCTGGGAGCCATGAGCTTCAATGCGAAGGACTTTGAAGAGTCTGCCCGCCAGTTCGCTTTCTGTGAAACGAAGAGCACGCTGCCACAGGTGAGACTAGCGGCCACTTATAACAAGGCGCGGGCTTATCAATTGCTGGGAGATACAAAACGTCAGGTCGCTGCCTTGCAGGTGGTGGTCGCTCTCAAGACGGAGAATCCGTATCGCGAGGCTGCCTTGCTGATGCTGGGGACGGTGTTATTGGGCGAGGATAAGAAAGCTGAAGCGCTGCCTCTCTTTTTGGATTTGCTGAAGGAGAGCAGGGACAATGCGGTGCTCTCTGAAGCCAGTGTGAAAGCCGCCGTGCTGCATGCTGAAATGGGCAAGCCTGAGGATGCGATTCCATTGTTTGAACGTGCGCTCTCCATTCCAGAGACCACGCCCGTTAACCGCAGCATTGCCCTCGTCGGTGTGGTGCAGGCCTTGTTTGCTAAGGGTGACTACGAAGGTGTGATTGAGAATTATAATCGCAACTCAGGTGTCCTTCCTGAAGGGGAAACGCGGCCTAAGATGCTACTTTTGGTGGGGAATGCTTACCGCATGAAGAAGGCCTATGCACGCGCCGTGGAGGTCTATCTCATGGTGGAGCAGGGCTATCCAGCGAGTGAGCAGGCCTTTGAGGCGGGTTACTGGAAGCTGTATTGTTTTTACCTGCTGGATGATCGGGATCTGGGGGATTTTGCCACGGCTTTCATTCAGCGTCATGTGACGGAGCGTCCTCAGCATGAGTTCCTGAATTTGGCGCGCCTGATCCGGGCGGATTTCTATTTCAATCACGGTGACTACCCGAAATCAGCGGACAGTTACAGTGAGGTGCAGATCGACAAACTGCCCGTTAAGCTGCAACCGGGCACCTTGTTTAACAAAGGCTGGGCCTTGGCAGAAGCGGGGCGTCAGCAGGATGCCATCGGCGCATTCACCCAATTTCTGGCGGATTATCCGACGCATGAATTCAAGCCGAAGGCGCTGGCGCGTCGCGGTTTGGCCTATCGGGAAGCGAAGGATCTGGTGAAGGCGGTGGGAGATTTCCAGCGCGTGGTGAAGGAATACACGAACTCTGATGCGGCGGAAATTTCATACCTTCAGTTAGGCTTGATCGCCATGGAGCAGCGGGACTCCAAAGCCATGGTGGCTGCCTTTGAGATGCTGGTAAAAAAATATCCCCGCAGTCAGGCCGCAGGCCAGGCGTGGTATGGGATCGGGCGTGGCTACTTTGATCAGAAAGACTGGGCTAAAGCCATTCCGGCTCTGCAAAAAGCCATTGAGACCGACAAAGAAAATAATCTGGATCGGGCCAATCAGATGCTCCTGCTGTCTTATTATGCGCAGCAAAATGTGGATGGTCTGAGTGAGGCGGTGGACGCTTATCGGAAGGCGAATTCCAATGCGAATATTCCGCCCAATGTGGTTTCCTGGTTAGGCCTGAAGCTTTATGACATGAAGCTGTATGCACGGTCCACGAAGTACCTGGGCATGGCGACTACTCCTGATGCGCCTGAGAATACGGACCCGCGTGTGTGGAATTACCTGGGCATGGCCTTCCTCCAGACCAAGGACTATGAGGCGAGCATCAAAGCCACGGATTACTTTTTGGCGGTGACCCCTGACAGTGCGGTGAAGGCGCGTGGTCTGATGACCAAAGGTCGTGCCTTGCTGGGCCTGGGCCGGATTGATGAAGCTGAAAAGGTGGCGCAAGACGGGCTCACCTTTGCCAAGGATGGTAAACCGCAGGCGCTCTTGCTGATCCTGGAAGGGGATGTGGCTCTGGCGGCTGGGAAGAAGCTGGAAGGTGAAGGTGCCTCGGCTGAAGCTCTGGAGAAATACAAAGCGGCGGCAGGTAAGTTCATGTATCCGGCTCAGTTCTTCGACGACAATGAAGTGACCCCTGAGGCCATGGATAAGGCGGCGGTGGCGCTAGTGAAAGCGGGCCAATCCGAAAAAGCCGAGGAGTTTCGCAAGCAGCTCAAGGATCGTTATCCTCATTATCAGGGGGAATAAGCCTGGGCAGATCTGATCCTAACGAATTGTTTAGACAATAATTTGTTAGGCCTGATTGCTGAATCACCCTGCGAAGCTGAGTCTCTGCATGACGGTTGATTTTAGATCGAAGCGGATCAACAGAGCATAGGGCAACCCTTCCGGGTTGGTGCTTCATCTGCGGAACCCAGGGGGCTTGCGACCCCTGGCTATTCATGGTGAATCCCTCTGGGATTCGTTAGAAGGGCGGTGGACAACCATTTGGGTAACTTCAAGGTTGAAGGGGATTACTCGGTGATGCGTGCTTTCCATTCCTCGGAGTTGCCTTTGAGTTCGGGGGCGTACATGGCCTCGACTTTGGTGGGGAGGGCGCTGAAGCGGCCTGGGATTTCGGCTTTGACGCGGTAGCTTAGATTGTGGGTGCCACGGGGGAGGCGCTCGGCAAAGAAGGCGACTTTTTCATCGCGGAATTCTTGGTAGGAGGGCAGGCCTTTGTAGCTCCAGCCACTCTGGACTTCCACGGGTTCAAATCCGGCGGGTTTCATGTCTTCGATCAGGACGTACTCATAGTCGTTTTTGCTTTCGATGCTGAGTTCGATCTCGATGAGGTCCCCGCTTTGGATGGGGGCATCACTGGCGATTTCTTCGCGGCGGTATTTGAGGCCTGTTTGAGTGATGACTTGGCCACGGGAACCGGCCACTTGCTGCTCTGGTTTCTCTTCGATGAGTTTGTAGAACTTACGACGTGCCTTCACTTCCAGGCCTGCGGCGGGGATCATGTCTTCTTTTGAAAATACGGTGAGATAGGCGTTCGCGTAGAGTGGGGAGGCTCCCAGTTTACGCAGTTCTACGGTGTGTTCACCGGTGGTTAGGGACTCGCCTTCCATCACCAACGTGCCATCAAAGGTGAAGAGGTTTTCTTTCGTGATTTCGACCTTCTTCACAGACTGGCCATCCACCAGGATTTCTATGGTTTGCTGGGGGTTCGATTCGCCACTGGCTTTGACAAAGATGGCTAGGGCTTCGATGACGGCTGAGGTGTCTTTGGTGCTGTTCCAGTAGGTGCCGTTGCGGCGATTGTTCAGCAGATACTTGGCGATGCGTGGCGCGGTTTCATCCTTGGGATTGGCTGCGACGAGCAGGCGGAGGAAGGCGGCCTGAGTTTCGATCTGGTCTTCATACCAGTACCACCACCAGCCACCTTGGGGCAGATCTAGGTAGGCGGTCTGGTTTTCATCGTCCTGCTTGAGAAACTGCTGCAAATTGCGCAGGCACATATCCCGGCGTTCGGTCTCTTTGACAGCATTACAAGTTAGGCCAAGCAGGGCCAAATTGTAGCGGGAAAGAACGCTGCGTTTTTCATAAAGTTCATCACGCATGGCTTTGTCGCCAGCTTTGTACTCAACGAGCACGCTGTGGATGAGGGCATCCAGATTATCCGGTGCAGGTTTGAATTTTTTGTCCTTGGGGGGCAGCTTCAGACGACGCAGTTCTTCGGTTTCATGGGCGGTGAGCCAGTCGATGCCGTTGCGGATGACTCCGTCATTCACGTCCAAGCCGCTGCGTTCGGCGGCTTTGAGCCCGTGGAGGACGATGGCGGTGATGTGCGGGGAGGATTCGCGGCCACCAGGGAACCAGCCCCAGCCGCCGTCGCTATTGCGCAT
>JAOZVT010000727.1 GCA_025869455.1 Prosthecobacter sp. | reverse complement strand
GCACCCCAGTCCCTCCCAGCCCCAACCCCGCCAAAACCCAAATCTCCCTCCTGTAAATCCTGCCCATCCTGCAATCCTGTCAAAAATCTCCCCGCTTCCCCTCCGCATTGCCCGATGACAAAAGATCGTCCCATGCCATGCTCAAGCGTGTCTTTTGGAGAACCTTTTTTTAACCAACTCATCCTGCATCTCGACGGTACGCACCCTGGGCCAATGAACATGGCCGTGGATCAAGCCTGGCTGGAACAAAGCACCATCCCCGTGCTACGCGTCTATACCTGGGATCAACCCACCGTGACGCTGGGCTACGCCCAAAGTCTGCCCAAGCTGCAAGACGCACTGCCCGGCTGGCCTGTCATACGGCGCTGGACAGGTGGCGGGGTGGTCCTGCATCAGGAAGACTTCACCTACTCCGTCATCGTGCCCAAGGAAGACCCCTGGGCAGAAACTCCCGCCGTGGAAAGCTACCGGCGGATTCATGGCTCCCTAGCCACCGCTTTATCAGAAAACGGGCACCCAGGCTGCCGCCTAGCGCTGCAAGAAGACGTCATCGAAGCACCCTTCTGTTTTGTCGCCCCTGCCGTCCATGACGTCATCCGTGGCCCCGTCAAAGTCGCCGGTGCAGGCCAAAGGCGTGGCAAACTGGGTCTCCTGCATCAAGGCAGCGTCCAGCAGGTGATCCTGGAACCAGACTTTTGGCCACAATGGGCAGCGAAGTTGGCGAAGGAAGTGCTTGTAGTGGAAACACCTCCCGCCGCCCTTTTAACCCGCGCCCATGAACTGGAACAAAAACGCTACTCCCTGCCTGAATGGCTCGCCGAACGCGATGACCAACTCCCGAGGTAAGCCTAGTGATCAGTGTTCAGTATCCAGTTTTCATCAGAAACGCTAAAGACTGGCGAAACTTGAAGCAACGCCACCTAACAAACAATGCAATAACGCCAAACATTACTGATTACTGATTACCGCCTCCCCCCATGCACATCTTCGTCTATGGCACCCTCAAACGCGATGGCTCGAACCACGGCTACATGCGTGGGCAACGCTTCGTCGGAGAGGCACTCACAGCTCCGCATTTTCGGCTTTATGATTTGGGTGGCTACCCCGGCATGGTCGCGGATGCAAACCAGGGCCTGAACATACAAGGCGAGGTCTGGGAGGTCGATGCCGAAGCCCTGAAACGCTTGGATGAACTGGAAGACATCGAAGGTGGCGAATACGCACGCGAAGTCATTCCCATGCTAGCCCCCTATGATAGCACTCCCGTCGAAGGCTATCGCTTTCTCCTGCCCGTGACGGGCTACCGAGATATAGGAAGTACCTGGTAAGCCGCCCCATCCGCCACCTCCAAAGCTCCCCGAAATCCATTTCAGCATTCGCCATAACAATTCGGGATGGAAATGCCCAAAATCCCCCTTATCAGCAGAAATGATCGTCGAGAGATTCAAATACACCATCTGGGCAGTGGACATGCCGCGCGCACTGAAGTTTTACACAGAAGTCATGGGCGGCACCGTCATCAAGCAGAATGAACACATTAGCGAGATCGAAATCTGTCAGGGCATCCTCGCCATTCATGGCGGGGGCGAAGGCAAACGTACCTGGACCGGACTCACCTTCCAGGTACCAGACGTCATCGCAGGTGCCGCCGAGATCGTCGCCGCAGGCGGTCAACTCAGCCGCGAACCCCAACCCGAAAATGGCGAACCCCCGCATCTAGCCATGTGCTCTGACACGGAAGGCAACGAAATCATGCTAACACGGAAACGCTGAATCTGGGTTGAACCCAGACCGTGCTACAAAGCAGCACCGAGCCTCACTCCACCCACCACCTAACAAACAGCACAACAAAACCAAGAAAACACTAACCACGCCCCCCATTTTCCTATTTGAACTTCCCACAAAAAGAGGAATTAAGAAACATGCCCACACTCATCCACGTCACCAACCCCACAGGCGGCAGTACGGAATACGAAGAAAACCAGCTCCACACCCTTTGGCAGAGTGGCAAGATCCAGACGGATGCCCTCTACTGGCGTGATGGCATGACCGACTGGCGTCCGCTGAGCGAGCTCTTCAATCCCTACAGCTACACCCCCGCCCCGCCACCACTGCCCAGCCCCGAGACCACCGCCGTCTTTACCAGCACGCAGACCACAGGCTACAGCTACACCAAAGACCCTCAGAAACTCACCTCGTTTCTCATTCTTATGCAGCGTATCCTCCTGGCGGCAGAGATTATTGTCCTCTTCAGCGACCTCGCAGAACTCTCCCTACTCAATCGCGCCTACACAGAGGAAGAAGGCGAAGCTAACGACACCCGCCAAGGCCTAATCGGCATCGCCTACCTGATCATCACCATCATCGCAGGCATCACCTTCCTCAAATGGGTTTACCGGGCCAATCTCAATTCCCGAGGCTTCGGTGCACAAAGCATGCGCTTCACCCCCGGTTGGTGCATTGGATACTACTTCATACCCTTCCTCAACCTCGTCCGCCCCTACCAGAGCATGAAAGAAATCTGGCAGGTCAGCCAAAATCCCGCCCGCTGGCAGACCCAGGAAAGCAGTTCCCTGCTCAGCATCTGGTGGGGGCTCTCCATCGTCACTGGGATTCTCGGCCAAATCGTCTTCAGAACCTCGATGTCCGCGAATGACATCCCCAGCCTCAAGAACTCCACCACCATTTCTTGCTTCTCCAGCGTGGTCGAAATCATCCTCATTATCGTCACCCTCAAAGTCATCGCCAGCATCGCCCAAAACCAGGAAAACCTTGTCAAAGGCCAATGATCAAACCCGCAAAAGCCACCAAACAAACCTTTTGTTAGGCCAACAAATCCAGCGGTAGCACTCGCCCTCAGTAGGCCAGTTGGGCCTCCAACTGGCCAGGGTGCATATCGAAAGCTCCCCCCTCGAGCGGCCCAGCCACCCGAGAAGAGCGCGGATACTCCAGTCCGCACCAGCCCCGCCCCATTCCTCTCTGTGCCCTTCTCTAGCAAATCACCCGTTACAACTCACCTCAAAATCAGATCATAATCCCATTCCACTTTGGGGAACCAGCGTTTCTTATCCGCCACTTGAGCCAGCGGCACATTGGGATTCCGCCTGACCATGGATTTATAAAAACGGTCCGCTAACACAGGACTCAGGTACTTGAGCCATGTCCCGGCTATGCATAGCACCTCCGCCGTTTGTGGGTCATCATCAGGCATCAGTGCCGCCGCTTCCCAGGCCAAATTCGCCGCCACATAGCGAAAGTGATAACGCTTGTCAACCAGGGGGCCATAGTGCCGCGCGCGCCACTTTTCATCCGCAGTCGCAGCAAAGACAGGGGTATAACTTTCAGTATCCGTCCCATCTCCGTACCAATCTTCTCTCCAAAGCTTCTGCGCACGAAAGCTAGCCATATTCCCAAGATTAAAGACGCACCCGCACACAAAATGATCCGGCCCACCTGCAAAGCCAAACATCACGTCGCCCACTATCTTATGCATCTGTGCCGCCTTCCACAGCGCCGCCGCACGCTCCGCTTTTGACCGTTTCTTATCATGCCCTAGCCGATACGCCTGTGCATACACCTCCAGCGCTTTCCCCAAATCCTCAGGCAGCATCTCTTCGGCATTCTTGAAATAATGCTCACGCGCCAGTCGGCGTCCGATCAAGTAGTCCATCGACGAGTAGCCCCGCACTCCTCGCCAGCCTCCATATTGGTCGCTCAGATCTTTTATTGAATGCACCTTATTAGGAGGAGTCTCCACCACATAACCATCCTCCCTTTTCAATTCGGCCAGTTTCCGAGCGCGTTTCATGACCAGCAACTCCTCCACCGATATCAGCCGCTCTGCAATGTAAGCCGTATCAGGCCAATAGTCCGTCTTTGAAAACGTCGCCAAAGCCCCCGTGAAATCATTCACGGCCAGTTGAGCCGTGCCATAGTCAGCCAGGAAATGATGCCGCCGCACCTGCTGCAAATTATGCGCGGTGAGAGGTCTCACACTCCCCTGCCCATCCACTTCCATATCCGCCCGTGCACGATCTTGCACCTCCGGCATCTGCTTTGCCACAGCCGCAAAGGCCTTCACCGTCTCCTGCTTTTTCCCCTCCATCGCCGCCAGTTTTCCCCTGATGGAAAGGGCGATCACATCTTCCTCTGGGGCCATTTTCACCCAGCGTTTTGCCTCACTGAAACGCGCCGCATTGTAATACAGCCAAGCGAGGAGAGCTGCTTCCCGCTGCCCTTTAACTTCCGCCTTTTCATAGCTCTTCAGCCAAGATTCCAGATCGTCGTTGAGTGGAATGATCGTATTTCCATGAACCCCGTTATACCAGCCCAGCGCCCCCTGTGCCACTTCGATCAAATGCAGCAACTGCGCCTGTCTTAAAAACGGATCGGCCAACGTCTGCGCTGCCAGTTCCTCACTCCAGTCGCTTTGCGCCCAGCGGTCAGATCTCACCTGCGCTTCTGCACGGCTGTGTCCCAGGATCGCCCGGAGATAAGCCGCCCGCTTCCATTCCACCGGATTCACTTGCCCCTTCTCCGGTAGATCACTCCCAGGTCGGCCCAGGATGTAGGTCGCCTCGATCCCCAGATGCAGACAATCCGCAAAGCCCTTTTGACTCAGCTCCCGCACCTCCGCCAGTCGCCGACCACACTCCACATCATCCGCAGGCTTGGCCGTGCGAAAAAGCATCCACGCTGCCCAGGTGGAGCGCCACTTCCTCTCGGCCTCCGGCAGCGCCAGCACCTGCTGCCACTTAGCCTGAGCCCGTTTCACCGCATCATCTCCTGTGTCCAGGTAAAGCCGCGCCCCTTCCAGATACAGGCGAATATCCTCAGGCAAATCGTTCAATACTTTTTGTTCGTCCCACACCTTCGCATAAGCCTTAGCAGCTTCCCGATCTTCCGCTTGCATGGCATTCTGAGAACGATCCCCCTCTTTGATCATGCTCGCACGCAGAGCACGGTAGGCCTTCAGCCAATCTGCTCGGCGGGAATCATCTGGAATCCGCGCTTTCATCACAGTCTCCATCTCCGTCATTTCCAGATCCAGCGTGTAAGCAGGTGACCCAGGCTTCCTGCTTCCCAAAGCCACGTCTAACAAAGAATCCGACAACGAATACAACTCGCCCGTGAATTCAAACAACGGTGGTTGCAGCACCTGTTTCGGCTTATCCAGCGCATTTTCAGGGAAGAACGGCCCGCAGGCAAACAGAGGAATCATCCCCCAGAAAATCGGCCAACCTAAGAATGAGCGCCATGCAAACATGACCTCAGATTATGACTTAGACGCCATCATAAACAAGTCTCATGCATAAAATTTCCATCCCTCACTCCCCCTCCACGCGCAGCCAGCCAATGACCAGCTTCGTCCCTGGCAATGCCCGTGGCATTCGTCCTGGATTGACCAATTTCAGAGCCAGAATACCAGGCCCCATTGCAGCCACTTGGTAGCCCATCAGTCCATCCGCCGCCAGCGGTTCCCCACCTGTCCACGTCACACGCACCACTGGTGGCAAATCATCTGGAGCATCACCAGTCTGCTCGATCTTGATCTCTCGGTGCCCCGCCTCACTCACCTCTAGGCTGGTGCTCCATCCACGCTTCAGAGGCGTTCCCTGCACCACCTTCTCCAGCACCTCCAGGGGCCAGTTCATCCGATCTCCCACCACGGGCAGCCGATACCACACCACAGACTCCAGCAGCGCCGGAGCCTCCGCGCGCCAGTGAGAAACCAAGTCCGCCATCCCATACGCATCCGCATCCAGCACCACATAACTAGGGCTACTCAGCGGCAGCGTCTCCGGCACATCCTCAGCATAAACTTCCCTTACCTTTCCCTCTGCATTAAATTCCACCACGCAGGAATACGTCGGCAGCGCCACGCGAAACGGCACCCCTATTTTCACCGCCCTTTCCACCGCCAGCTTCGTCTCAGCCAGATCCACCAGGGCCACCGCCTGTTGGCGCCCCTCAGGCAAATGCAGTGAATGCACCTGAAGCACATACCCAGGCACCAGTTCAGCCAACCTCGGAAAATCCTTTTGCGGCAGCCAGGACGGCAGCGCCGTACACGTCACCTTCAGGGGAGAAAGTTGCGTTCTCACCGCCATCAGCAGCCGCGCATAATCCGCCAGTTTCGAATCCGGGCAATCATAGTCCAACTGCACCTCCACCAGCCCTCGGCCCTGCCATTCCACCACCAGAGACCGCATCAGATCCACCACGGACTTTATCGCTCGCTCATCCCAACCCGTCTTTGCCGCAGAACCAAAAATACGCACCACCAGTCCCACGCGCCGCCCTTCCATCGCCGCAGGGTCCACCTGGATCCGCTGCACCTTCGCCTCCCCTTTTTCAAAACGCATCTCTGCCGCCAGCAGAT
>JAOZVT010000726.1:2470-6396 GCA_025869455.1 Prosthecobacter sp. | reverse complement strand
ATTCCCCATGAACCGCGCTAGGCATCTTTGGGCAGATGCTAGTCAAGCGACGCGTGAGCAGCCTTGGGAAAACAGTCTGAAGATGAAATTCGTTCCGGTGCCAGGAACCCAAGTTCTCTTTTGCGAGTATGAAACTCGAGTGCGTGATTATGCTGCTTTTGCCAAGATTGAGCAGACCTCGATCCCTGTTTGGCGTAATGCGGCCATGCTGGAAAACCCCAACCCAAAATCTTTGATCCAGTCAACGGATCAACAAACGCCAACGAGTTGGACCTCTCCAGGTTTTGAGCAAACTCCAGATCATCCCGTCTGCGGCATGAGTCAGTTGGATGCACGCTTCTTTTGTGCCTGGCTCACGAATCATGAGCTGGCGGCAGGGTGGATCAAAAAAGGCCAATCATATCGACTTCCCACAGATGCTGAGTGGAGTTTAGCCGTAGGTCTAACCAATGATCCTGGCCCCTATGTGAAAGAGGCTTTACCAGCGGAACCCACCCTGCTTCCGACAGGAAACTTCGCGGGACCTGAGGCTAGGCATCATCCTTTGTGGCCGTCTCATTTTGCGACGGATGCTCCAGAAGATCAGTTTATGTGCACGGCTCCTGTGGGTAGTTTCCCTGCCAACGCCTTGGGGTTATTCGATATGAATGGCAATGTCTATGAATGGACAGAGACCAAGCTGGAGGCGCGGAAGAATTTGCCGCCTAACTACTATTGCTTGCGTGGCGGTTCTTGGTCCACGGGGCGCTTAATGAAAATGATGCCAGAGTCGCGGCAACTTGCCCGGCGAGCACGCGCGCAGCCTAATTTTGGATTTCGAATCGTCCTGGACCTGAAGACGACTCCTGAGCAAATTCGTCCCTTGGACCCTTTGGATGAGGCCGAATAATCCATCTGGTTAGGCGATTAGTTTTTCAATCACTTGTCCACCAAATTGACTTAGCTGCTTAAAGCGCCCTGCATGGTAAAAAGTCAATTTATTGTCGTTCAGCCCGAGCAGTCGAAGGAGCGTTACATGGACATCCCGCACATGATGTACCTCTTCGATGGCTTCCATGCCACGATCGTCCGTAGAGCCTATGGTGTGTCCGGCTTTCACGCCACCACCTGCAAACCAGATCGTCATCGCTTTTGAATTGTGGTCGCGCCCATATTGGGTGCCTCCACGCACGCCATTGTCGGGTGTGCGGCCAAATTCGCCACACCAAACAATGAGAGTGTCTTCTAACATACCGCGTTGTTTGAGGTCGGCGATCAGGGCCGCGATCGGTTGATCCACCTGACGAATGAGATTCCCGTGGGCACGCTCAATGTAATCGTGGCTATCCCAAGTGCCCGCGTAGAGTTGCACAAAGCGCACGCCTTTTTCTACTAGCTTTCGTGCTAGTAGGCACTTCCGCCCAAAGCCATCTGTGGCGTCGTTGCCAATGCCGTACATCTCCTTGGTCTTCACATCTTCCTTTTCCAGGTCGATCACCTCAGGCACCTGCATCTGCATGCGAAAGGCCAACTCATAATTATTCATGCGTGCTTTTAGCTCGTCATGCCAGGGATGATCTTTGGCATGCTTTTGGTTAAGCCTGGTCAGCAGGTCCAAATTCGCACGCTGGTGTTCCGGCGTTACGCCATATGGTGGTCGCAAGTCCAAGATGGGGCTGCCTTTGGGCCTCAGTGGTGTTCCCTGAAAGTGTGCTGGAAGATAACCATTACTCCAATTTGCGCTTCCCCCCTGGGGATAACTCAGCTCCGGTAGCACAATGAAGCCTGGCAGATCCTGATTCATGGAGCCCAGTCCATAGTTGACCCAGGCTCCGATGGCAGGGTCGCCGCCGAATCGGTTTCCGCAATTCATCTGGTACATCGCAGTCGGATGATTCACGCTGTCCACCTGACAACCTCTGAAAAAGCACAGTTCATCCGCCACCTTGCTGAGATGTTGCCAGGGCTCGCTCATCCAGGCTCCGCTCTGACCATGCTGCGCAAATTTAAACGGACTGCGCACATAGTAGCGCTTGCCGCTTTCCATGGCGGATTTCATGGCTCCCTCGCGTACAAATTCCTTCAGGTGTAGCTTGTCTAAAACGGGTTTCGGATCAAAACAGTCGATATGACTCGGTCCACCCTCCATCATCAAAAAGATGCAGTTTTTGGCCTTGGCGGGAGTCTGCTGAGGCTTCGGTGCCAGAGGTCCCTGCGCTTCGGATGCCATCAATGAGGTCAGGGCAACACTGCCGAGGGAGGTGCCTAGACCATAAACAAACTCGCGCCTTGTAGGTGCGTGTAGAGCGCGCGATCCGGCGCAGGGAAAGAAGGGGTGGCTCATGGGACGTTCGGTGCTGGATTTTTGAGAGCATTCGTTTCCTCTCGGTAGCTGCGGGCTAACTCGGTGAGTCGCTTGACGATCTCTGGTTGAGAGGTTGCTACATTGCTACTCTCGGATAGATCATTGGTTAGCTGAAAAAGCTGGGGTGGGTCAGACAGATGCAATTTCCAGGACCCCTCGCGCATGGATTCTTTGCGGTTCTTTTTTAATCCATAGAGTGAGTAGAGCCGCTGCCGTGGCGAGTGAGCTTTTTCGTCAAATAAAACCGAAGTGATGTCTGATCCATCGAGTTTTAATCCAGGCGGTAAAATGGTGCCCGTAAGTTTGGCTAGTGTGGGCAAGACATCCAGCGTGGAGACAAACGCTTCGCTGACTCTATTGGCAGGCACCTTGCTGGGCCACCAAGCAAGGCAGGGGACTCGCAAACCGCCTTCGTAAACGGTATGTTTCGTGCCACTTAGCGGGAAGGCTGTTCCTGGGGTCTTACGTTCGGGGCCATTGTCACTGGTGAAGATCACCAGTGTTTTTTCAGCTAGCCCGAGAGAACGTAATTTTTCAAGAATCTGCCCCGTGCTGTCATCCAGCTCCTCAACGACATCCCCATAAAGTCCACGCCCCGACTTGTCTTTGAAGCGTGGCGATGCGTCGAAGGGTAGATGCGGCATAGCATGCCCAAGATAGAGGAAGAAAGGCTTGTCCCGATGGGCCACAATAAACTTCAGCGCCTCATCGGTATAAAGCCCAGTCATCTCGGCGGGCACTGCGGGGCGTTTCTCTACCGTATCCCCGCGTAGTATGGGCATGCCACCTTCCTTTTCAAAGTGCTCCGTTTCAAAATGATCCAGGTTATGCAATACCCCATAATAGCTGTCAAAGCCCTGATCCATCGGCCTCATGCCTGGTAGGAAACCGAGGTGCCATTTGCCGATGCAACCCGTAGCGTATCCAGCTTGTTTTGCCGCATCAGCTAAAGTGATCTCTTCATGATCGAGTCCATTGGTAGCATCGGGCCTTAGGACACCTATCGCCAGACCGCTTCGTCCTGGATAGCGGCCCGTCATCAAAGCGGCGCGTGAAGGTGTGCAAAGAGGAGATGCAACGCTGAAATCAGTGAAGCGAGTGCCCTCAGCAGCCATTCGATCCAAATTGGGCGTGTGAATATCCTTGGCTCCATAACACCCTAGATCTCCATAACCAAGGTCATCGCAATTGATGTAGATGATGTTAGGCCTATCCGCAGCATGGAGCCAAGCGCCAGTGACAAGGATGAAAATGGCAGCGGCACTTTTCATGGTTGATCTAGATGCTGGTGAAAGAACTCTGAGCAGCGCTCCACGGCAGTAGCGAAGGCTTCAGGTTTTCCCAAGAATCCATGAGGAGCGTTGGGCAAAATGAGCAACCCGGTGGCAATCCCCATTTTCTCTAGCTCAGCACGCATCTTGTCAGCATGGGTGCTAGGATCGTCCAACTCACCTGCCATGAAATACAGAGGTGGGTCTTTTGGGTCCAGGTGATGCAGCGGCGATGCTAGGGCATAGACTTGTGGAATCTGCTGATAGGAGTCACCCAGAAAGGTGCGGTAAAATGGATCAGTCGGTTGAGC
>JAOZVT010000726.1:0-2460 GCA_025869455.1 Prosthecobacter sp. | reverse complement strand
AGCAGAAAGACTGCGGATACGTTCGCCTTCCAGATCACTTTGAGCTCCCATGGCGATGCCTGCTTGTACACGGCTGGATTCATTAGCATTGCCACCATCACCTTCCAGTTCGGTGATTCCACCACTGGTTGTTGTTAGGGCGGCTAGGTGCCCACCCGCTGATAGCCCAGTCACACCAATGTTCTTTGGATCAATCCCATAACGATCTGCATTGGCCCGCAGCCAGCGTACAGCGGCTTTGCAGTCTTGAATGGCCGCTGGGAATTTGGCCTCACCTGACAGCCGATAGCTGATGCTTACCGTGACAAATCCTCGTGCGGCTAAAGCCTGCGCTAGTTTCGTCATGCTGCTACGGTCTCCCTTGAACCAACCACCTCCGTGAATGCAAACAATCGCTGGCAGTGGCTTGTCTGTTGGCATGGGGCGGTAAAGATCCAGCTTCAATTCACGCTCGCCGTAGTTTGCATACGTGAGGTCTAACCGAGACTCGACTTCTGCTAGAGATTCCGCATGGAGAGCTCCCAGACTGAAAGCAAGGAGACAAAGTTGGAGAGCACGGGTTGGTAATGTCATCATGGTATTCCCCTCATCGGGATCGTTAGTGCCAAACTATCAGTTAAAATTCAGACAAGGTTCAATAGACGTAAGCAAACTCATTGGAGTTCATGAGCACCAAGCACACATCGGCTAAGGCCCGCGTATGCGCGTCCACATCACTCGCTTGCAGGTCAGGGACAAAGTCGGCGTAAGCATGAAGTTTTTCGCGGAAGCTAAACTTCTCCCCTGTGTTTTCCTCCACGGCTTCGCGAGTGATCTCCAGAGGCGGTCGTGTTTTGGGGGAGCTTAGTGTCTTTTGTTTGGCCTCCATCTTTTGCCAATGATCTTCACAGGCCGCTACCTCATCGGTTGTTGCCGCGCGTCCATAGGTCAGTTCAAAGACACGCTGGATGGCGGTATTCGGCTGCTCTTTTAAAACGCGATTCGCTAGGGCCAGAGCGCGGTCATAGCTCGCCTGTCCATTGAACAAGCTAAAGACTTGTGGGGTGACGGTAGAAACCTCGCGCGCTTCGCAGGAGAAGTCTGGACCAGGTTCATTAAAGACCTCCATGAAAGGATCACGGACGCCGCGAAGTTTGAGCGCATATAAACTGCGCCGATGCCTCTGCTCGGGCAGGGGATTCGGCACCCAGGCGGAAGCAAATGTGCCCATCACCTGCCGGGGCTGCATGGCCACTTCCACATTGATCTCTGGCCGATTCGGAATTCCGCCCAGGGTAGGGTTCAACTCGCCCGTGACGCTCAACATGGTATCTCGCAATTCTTCCGCCGTCAGTCTTCTCGGTTTGAAGACTGCATAGGCTGACTCCAGTTCACCACGACTCGTTTCACTTTTTGTTTCCTCATCCCAATGAGCGCTTCTTTGGTAAGCTTCACTGGTCATGATGGCACGATGCATCTCTTTGAAGCTCCATCCCTTTTCTACAAAAGTAGCTGCCAGCCAGTCTAACAATTCAGGGTGTGTCGGACGTTTGCCCGTGCTCCCGAAATTGTTAGGATTGCCCGCAATCGCTTGGCCAAAGTGCCAGAGCCAGAGGCGGTTCACGATGCTGCGTGTTGTCAGGGGATTGTTTGGATCGGCTATCCAATTAGCCAGAGCTGTGCGTCGTCCTTCTATCTGATCTGGAATAGCCGACTGGATGTTGGCCGTTTCAAACAAGGCACTCAGGGCGCTAGGTTTCACTGGGGTTGTGGGGGAAAAGGGATCACCTCCTCCTAAAATGGCCGTTTGTTCCAACTCACCTTCTGTCATGGGATCAGCAGGTATTCGTAGCGGCTGATAAACAGAGACCATTTGAGGCGTCCGCCCATCATAGACGCTGAAGGCAAAGGGTTCATAGCGCTCCATCTGCCACTTCAGTTTTTCCAGTCCTTTGCGTGCCACGCGCTCACGACCGTAATCTACGGGTTCAAAGCCGACTCCTTTAGGCGGAATCTGCGCCTCTGGCAGTTTCTTTTTTTGCAAGGCACTGCGTGCTGAATCAAAGACGGCTTGATAATTACGTTTTTTGTTAGTCCTGCCACCTTGGGTAATAAATTTTCTGGCTTGAGCCACTTCCTGATCCCAGATCTGTCGATCAAGTTTTTGCTCTGCATACCACGCGATTGCACCTTTTAAATGAATCTCGTCCAGAGATTGAAGCTCCTTCAAATGTTCGTCACGGCTTGCCTCTAAATACTTCTTCTCCGCGAATCCGGTAACGTTTTCACTGGGTGTAAAGGGGGCGGGTCGCTCCGCAAGTTGAGTTGTGCTGAAGCAAGCCTGCATGGCATAATAATCATGCGTCGGAATCGGATCAAATTTATGATCATGACAACGGGCACATTGCAGCGAGTGTGACAGGAAAGTCTCCCCGACACTGTTCGTTACATCATCCAAAAATCGTTGCCTGGCGATCTTTG
>JAOZVT010000725.1 GCA_025869455.1 Prosthecobacter sp. | reverse complement strand
ATGATCAAATCGTCCACGCGTATGGGTTTGGCGTGACCACTTGGCTCTGCTGGCATGCTTTGAGCACGTCGCTGAATCGAAAGTTTGCGGTTCGACTCACGCCGACCCTGGGCATGCTCACGCTATGTGCAGCAGGTGGCATCGGGTTCGGGGCTGTGAATGAGGTCATTGAATTCATGGCCGTGCTGACCATTCCCAACACCAATGTGGGCGGTTATGAAAACACGGGCTGGGATCTGGTCTCAAACCTTGTGGGTGCTGTGACAGCCGCCCTTCTCATTCGCCTCTTTGCCGCCAAGCATTCGGCGTGACCCGTGTGGCGAGAACAACCGCAAGAAACGCCAAAAGCTGAAGTCCCGAAGGATTCAAGGTTTGACTCCTTTTGACGTTTCATTGCGGCTATTCGTGAATTGAGCGGCGTGTGGACCGTGAGCCACACGCCAGCTCAAAAATTCATCCCTCAGAGTGGGTTTCCGGTCTCTTTGAAGACAATGCTGAAATCCATCGAGAAGCCATCGTTACCATCCGTGTTGTTAGGCCCAACGCCGATGTAAATGGTGTCTCCTGGCTCTAAGTAACCGACGTTACCATCGAAGTTCAAGGTGCTAGCCGGGGCATAGGTACCGCTGAAGGTGTTGGTAAAGGTGGCCCCGTTGTCGATGTCTTTATAAACGACCACTTGGCCACCATTTCCAAGCGCACTGCTCTGCGTGACGTAGCTGCTGCTGATGCCATAATAACCCGCCAGTTTGACGGTATAACCAGCAATGGCAAAACGGTCCACGGTTGCACCTTGACCCGCGCCTTTTCCTGGGTGCCCGCCTGTGGAGGTGCATGAGCCGTAGGAGCAATAGCTGGTGGTATCAGGGAATGTTAGGCCATTGGACATGTAGCGATTGGCCACAGGACTCCAATTGAGGGAGACAAAGCCGGAGGGATCCGTGATGGCGGAGGCTGCATTCCAGGAATAACTCCAGCCCGGCATGGGAGACACGGGTTTAAAATCATCCCGATAATCTGCCACCACGCGGGTGCTGCCGCCTAGCACCGTGAAGGTAACGGAGGATAACGAGCCGCCTGAAGGCGTGGCTTTCACGGTGTGACTGCCGACCGAGAGCGTAGCTCCTTGCAGAGGATTTCCGGTGGTGCCAAACACCGCATAGGGAGGCACTGTGCGTGTATTGGTGGAGCCCGTGTCATACTGCATGACCACGCTGCCTTGGGCGCTATCCAGGTTCGCACGCACCGTCAGGTTCGTCGTCCCCAGACGCGCGGGGTCCACGGTGGCGCTGCCTGTCAATTGAGCCAGATCTTTGCCTGTATTTGCATCCACCAGAGTGAAGGTCTGCACCGCAGGAGCCGCGACTTTTGCGGGCAGCATCCATTCATCAATCAACTTACCGCCCGCGCCCAGAGCTGTCGCTGAGGCCGGTTGATTTGTGGTGTCCACCAGCCCGGCGGGTATCTGACCATAAATCCGCTTGGGTGGTTGCATGGGCTGACGACGATTGTCATCCGCCGCATTGAAGGTGTCATCCCAGGTGATGGCATCCAAATCTAAGCCCGGTGCACCGGCTGAATGATGGCAGGTGATACAAAACTGGTTCTGCACCGAATGCGGACGCGGCGCATTGTAGAAGAGTGGACCTTCGGGGAAGTGAATGCTCTGCCGTAGCGATACTGTGCCGGAAGGAATGTTGCCACGATGCACGCCATTATCCGCCGTGTAGTTGTAGTAATTGGCATACTTGGGGTAACTCACTTCACCATTGTTCTTGAGGATCTTGGTGATCTCATCATGAACCCAGGTGGGGAAACGATCGGCAAACTTCGTCTTCCATTCACCTGTGTAGGCGGAAGGCAGGCCTATGAGCGTGCCACCCGCATGGTTGCAGGCCGTTTCATAATCCACCGCATGGGCGATCATTTTGAAATCATCCATCCAGCCTGTGAATCCGGTGACGGAACTGCCCGCTGGTTTGCCTAACGTCAGCTTACCCACCGTGGGTTGAAAGAGGGAGGAGTAGATATCTTGCCAGCGATGATAGAGCAGGCCGTTGAGATGAAAGTCCACTTCCGTGCCGTTTTTACGCACCTGAAAAGCCAGGTGTGCCCAGCCTGTATCTGGCAGGATATCATCCTTGGCATTGGCGGGTGAGGCGGTGTTAACCGGAGGCAGAGTGATCTTACTCACGATGGTTCCAGAACCATTGGCATAGAAGATCTGGCGGCGACCACTGAGACGAATGGAACTGCCATCTGGAAAGGTCACCAGGTGACGTTCCACGCCATCATCTGCCGTGCGGCAATCCACAAACATACCGATGTACCAATCCTTCGCGCCTACGCTTTGTGGTTGGGCGAGAACATTGAATTCCAGACCGATGCTGCCATCCATCCAGAAACCCTTTCCATGCACACCGCCCGTGGCGGCAGGTTCTAACCGGCCATTGCCGATGACGAGGCCATGCTTTGGCACCACCCAGCGAGTGGCCAATGGGGTCGCCGCGTTCTGCAATTTGACCGGATTGGAAAAGCTGCGTGTGGATGAATTCCAGCCGCTGTGATGCGTGAAGTTATTCTGTCCAGTGCCCGAGTTGTTAAAGGTTAACAAGCCAGACATGTTCGCGATGATGAAGGCATCAGGGTCCAGGTAATCATCAAAGGAAAGCTCGTCAGTTTGTTTGCCATTGGTGATCGGCCAAGCCACATCCCGCAGGCTGATCGGCTTGAAGTAATTCCGGTAGTTCAGCAGATTTTCCAGAGAGTCGATGATATTACCATTGTCGTTTTCACCCGCAGGCATTTGCTTGGTCGCACGCCCATAACCCATGCGCAAAATGCCGGTCTCTGTGCCTAATGGCCCCGTGCCTGACTGAAACAATGTCACCAAACGTGACTGCGGCCCCATGGTCGTATCCCCTGCCCCCACTGCGTAATCAATGTCATTGTTCAGGTTGTCAATTTGCACCATTTTCCCATGAGTCCACATGCCCAAGAGGGCTAGGCACTGATGTTTCCCACCATCTTCTGCATCATAGATGGGGGTTTCTTCGGGCACGCCTGTCTGTGGATAGCGACTGTTATTCCAGGTGCCATTGTAGAGGTAGTGAAGACGGTCAAAGCCTGTCTCAATGATGAGGTTCTTGGCATGGCGATCCATCCACGGATAAGAGCCGCCGATATCTTCACCATCAGGAATGAGATTCCCCTCCGTGTCACGAAAAGGCTCACGCGCGAAACCAAACTTGTTGTTAATCCGAGTGTCATACGGCGCATGGGTGATGGGCACTAAGTTTGTCCATTGAGTCGGATCCGCCGTTGCCCCAGTGGGGTAATAGCAGTAAACGATGTCGCAGCCCTGAGGTGTTTTGGCGACACCAGTGACGGGATCATTCCAGGGCATGGAGCCTGAACCGACACGCACCACCAGCAGGCGCCCATCTCCCACCACCATGGGCTCAAAGGCTTGTGCGGTGAAGCTAAATACGGGGCCGGCCAGAGTCGTTCCTGTCTTGGTGATGGAGGTGATGGCGGCATTCACCGTCTTGGGATTGCTCACGATGATGCGGATCGGCGTCACAAAGAACTGCGTGCGCTTGTCTCCCGTCACCGCATCTGTGGTGTTGCTGGTGACAAAGACCTTGATGTCATAAACATCCTGCCCACTGCCATTCACCGTCGGCGGTGCATCATCCCACAGGCAGGCATGAGACACGCCCTTTACCCCATCCGTGTATTGAGTGCGGCTGGCGGAGGCGCTGGCATAACCATCCATCCATTTAAAACTGGTGCTGCTCATGGTGTGAGACCCCGCAGCATTCAGCAGAAACGGAGAGGTCATCTTCTCCGGCATCATGAGGGCAAAGCGCGGGGTCGCTCCCTCACTGCCGCCGCCTTCCACGATCACTCCCACACGACCATCCGAAGTCACGCGCAACCCAGGGATGTGAGGCCGGGTGAAGCTGCTGTTTAGATATGTGGTGCCGGAGTAATTTTTGATCACTCCAGTGACTTCCCGCCAGATGGCGGGAGATTCTGGGACTGCTTGCTGACTCAAGGCAGGCAAAGAGGGCAGACAAGCTGCCACAATAAGGGATCGTGTCCATTTCATGGTCATTGGCACTATTGGGTTGGTGCCGATGAGAATAGGAAAACGCCTCTAATGTAGCTTGAACGAATCGCCTGGAGATTGGAACATTTCGCTCACCCACTTAAGAACGGTGGCGCTGACGATAAGCGATGGGGGACTCTCCATACTTCAGTTTGAAGCAACGCAGGAGGTGACTTTGATCCGCAAAACCCGTCATGTGAGCAATCGCTGCCACGGAATCATCCGAATCACGCAGGGATTTTGCCGCGCGTTCGACCCGTAACTCCCGCACGTATTGGGCAAAGCCCCAGCCTGTCGTTTCTTTAAAAAACGCTCGAAAACGACTGGTGCTCATGCCCGCAGCACGGGCGGCTTCGGGCTGGGAAATGGACTCATGCGCGTGCAATGAAACATAGTCCAAGGAGCGTCTTAACCGATCTTCACTCAGGGCACGATCCGTGCCTGGAATGCTCTGGCAAGAAGCTGTCACAAAGGCTTGTCGCAGATAATATAAGACCTGGGTAAAATGATATTTGAGAGAGACCCACCGATCTTCCCCTAACACCTCACTGAACCAAACCTGAGTCAGTTTTAACAAAGCTTCATGAACCGCAGGTGCGGCTGGGTCAGAACCTTTCAGCAATGGCAACACGCCTTCAGTCCGGCGGTCCCAGGGCGATAAAAAACCCTGATCCACCACCGAGGCGGGCTGAGCGATCAAATGCGTGGGAAACAAGATAACCAGGGCTGTGTGCGCGGCCTCCATGCGCATCACCCCATGGATTTTCAGAGGGTCCACGATCACGATGTCTCCAGGATCAAAGAGGAAGCGATCATTGCCACTGCGGAAGTCCCCACGACCACTCAGGGCGATGAAGCATTCATAATAATCATGCCAGTGCATCCAGTTCTCACCGACCATGCGGCGATAGCCTGGATACTGCTGCAAACTCATGATGAGAGGCAGCGGCTCAGGAAACCGCCGCCCCAGATAACGCCTGGAATCAATGCGCCCCGCTAAATCAAAAGTCTCCGCCTTTTGAGTACCCAAAAAGGCGAGCAACTCGCAGGTAGAAGCAGGAAGCGATGTCATGATTCAAGGCGCACACGCCGGTCCCTTAAGGAATGCTGCATCCCTGAGCAGCCTCCCAAAGACCGTACCAGTCCTCACGTTCCAAAACGATGTCTGCCGACTTGGCCGTAGCGATCAAACGCTCCAATTTATTGGTGCCAATGATCGGCAGCGGCTGCGAAGGATGCGCCATGATCCAGGCGTAGGCTAGCTGGTCCAGCGTGGCACCACCATACTTCGCGGAGAGCTCCTGTGCCTTGGCTTTGAGACGGCCTGCCGCAGGCACCGCAGGGTCCATCAGCGCCCCTTTAGCTAGGGGAGACCAGGCCATGGGCTTGATCCTCAATTTCTGGCATTGGTCAGCGGTGCCATCATAGATCGGGTCCATGTGCAGCAGACTGAACTCGATTTGGTTGGTCACCAAAGGCTGATCCATGCGGGAATTCAGCAGGTCAAACTGGTGGACGTTGTAATTGGAGACGCCCGCACTGCGGATCTTTCCTTCCTTCAAAAGCTTGTTAAGGCCCTCTGCCGTTTCATCCGCACTCGTCAGCCAGTCTGGACGATGGACGAGCAGCAGATCAATGTAATCGGTGCCCAGCAGGCGCAGGGACTTCTCTGCACTCTTCACGATCCGCGCTGCGGTGGTGTTGTAATGCGCGACTTTACGATCCGGGTGGAAATCACACGGCACGTAAATGCCGGACTTGGTCACGATCTCAAACTTCTCCCGCAGTCCAGGCTCCAGGCGGAGTGTCTGCCCCAGGAACTCCTCCACGCGGTAGAGGCCATAAATCTCAGCCGTGTCCAGCGTGGTGATACCGAGGTCCAAACAGGCATGAAGACGCTTCAGCAAATCTGCGGAATTCGAGGTCGTGGCATCATCCAAAAAACGCCACGTGCCATAGACGAGACGGGAGAAGGCCGGACCATTGGGAGAAAGAGAAACGCGGGATATCATGAGGAAAGAAAACTGAAACAGATGCTAAAACCGATGTTAAAAGGAGTGGCCCGATGAAGCCACAAAAAAACCCACCAACCGTGAAGGAAGGTGGGTTATGAAAACGAAACTTGAGGCCGAAAATTACGCCGTTTTGGTCAGGGCGCTCACTTTGGTAGCCAGGCGGCTCTTGAGACGGGAAGATGCATTTTTGTGAAGCACCTTGGTCTTCGCAGCCTTGTCGGTGGCGGAAGAAAACTCGCTCAGGCTAGCGCTAGCTGCGGCTGCGTCACCTTTTTCGATGGCGCTGAT
>JAOZVT010000724.1 GCA_025869455.1 Prosthecobacter sp. | reverse complement strand
CCCTATGAATTAGAACCTAACGGCGTGAAATTACGCGTCGTAGAGCGCAGTTACCACCCACAGCTGGTGGACTGTGGCGGTCTTGTCAAGCCGGGACAAAAAATCCCTTTAGACATCGTCCTCCAAGGCGGGCCTGGCGGAGGAAGAGAAAATCTCTCCATTCATCAAGACTTCCGCATTGAGCTGCCAGCACCTGGTCGCACACAAATTTCAGCTGCCCTGTTTGGAGATGCAACGGCAGACGGCAAGTAATAAAACCTCTAAAGACCGCCTACATGAAGCAACTCCAAAAACCCGGTGTGCAGATGGCCCTCCTCGCCCTTGTGGTGATGATCGCCGCTGGGGCATTCTTCCTAACCAAGCGCCCCGCTGCACCAGTTAATGCCCCGCCCACGGAAGATAAAAAAGGCAATCCTATCACTTCAGACACCCTAGCTCTGGAAGATAAAAAAGTAGCTCTGGGAGAAGACCGCACCGCCCGCCTAGGCAGTGACCAGCAGGTAGAGCGCTTCGTCGTCCCCGCCAAAAAACCACCACCGCCAGCCTTGATTGATATGGGTGGAAATAACAAGAAAAAGGATGAGGGACCTCCACCTTACCCAAAGTTAGTACACATCACCAATGCTCTGCCGCCTACCTTTGAACCGTCAGAACCCAAGTTCTTTGCCCCACGTGGCATGCTCTTCAAAGCCGCTTTGGTTTTGACCGTGGATTCATCTTCCTTGGAAACCCCCGTCTTAGGACTTGTGACTGAAGACGTCTATTGGAATGGACGGCTGATCATTCCAGCAGGAACTCAAGTGCAGGCGCAGGCCACCCAAGGCCGTGTCCGTGACCGCATTGAAATCAAAGGCACCTACACCTTTGTCTGGGCTGATGGTCGGGAATACAACATCAACTGTGTGGCGCTGGATCATGTCCGTCTTCCTGACGGCAGCTACGGCATCACAGACGGTTCCGCTGGCATCCGTGGAGAGATCATCAAAAATGACCAATATGCTGAGCTAAAGATCCTTGTAGCGGAAGCGCTAGAAGGCATGATGAACAATAAACAAGACCAGTTTCAGAGCGTTTATGGACTGGTCCCGCAAAACAATAGCCGCAATGCCGCCTTAGGCGGTGGCTCCCAGGCAGCCTCTGCCTACTCAGGACTGCTGACGAAAAAACTAGAGCAGGATCTAGACTTTGTCCGTGTTTCGGCAGGAACCCAATTTTACATTTACACAAAAGATGTCTTTGAGCCGGATCTGGCAAGCGTAGCGGGTCTCCGCCAGGGGGGCAAAGCTGCCAGCAGTTGGCAGTTAGCCGAAGAAACCTACCAGCGTGCTCAGGCGGAGGCCTCCGCAACCACTGAGCAAGCGGCCAAAGTCGCCGAAGCTACTCGCAAAGCTGAAGAACAAAAACGCACCGCTGAGCGCGCCGCCCGTGTCAGCAGCCTCGTCGCCTCACCAGATTCCACCACCTCCTCCAGCACCAAGCCATGACAGCCCTGACACGATTCACCCTCACCGCCGCTGCCGGTGCCTTGCTCGTCTCCTGCGCCTCAAAAGAGGAGCTAGCATTACCAGATGACCCATTAGCATTTCCTGTGGAAGAGCAAGAACCCGCCTACATCCCCACTTACTCAAAGAGTGTCGTCGGCGGTTGGCCCAAAGGCCGCGCCATGGACCCATATGACCAATCACGCGTCCGCTTGGACGAAGAGGTTCATGCTTATCACGTGGGCCGTCTCCCCAGCAAAGACCGTCGGGAAATGCATGAAGCCCACACCGTCTATCGGATAGAGCAAGATGGCCGCTGGGACACCCGCCTACCCGCCACCCCCATGGATTCACGTGGAGTCGTACTGGGCATCGTCGAACCTTCCCGTACCGCCATCCCCAATAGCACCCTCATTGAGCAAGAACGCCAGAGCCTAGTGGCCAAGACCCAAGCCCTGCAAACAACCATGACCAAGCTGAGTAACCTACAGCGCGAACTGGAAAAGAAACGCCTTGCCTTTGATGATGCTGAAAAAGAATCCAAAGAAATCCAAGCCTACCTAGCCAAAACCATCCAAGAACGGGATCAAACCAGTGCTCAGCTTGAACAAGCCAAGGCACGAATTGAAGAACTAGAAGAAAATGAGCGACTACGAGTCCGCTCTTCATCTCAGGGTTTTGGCAACAGCAAGAAGAAATAAGAGCCCCTCCGCACACACGCATGGTAGATCTAGATCACATTCGCGGCCTCCCTCCGTTCCTTCAAGAGCGTATCATCGGCCAGGATCACGTGATCCCAAAAGTCGTCCCCATCGTCCAAAATGGCGAACTTGGTCTTAGTGATCCAGGACGCCCCAAAGGCACCTTTCTCTTCCTGGGCCCCACTGGCGTGGGTAAGACGGAAATCACCCTCCTGATGTGTGAATACATCTTCAAAGATGTCGCCAAACACTGCATCCGGCTGGACATGTCTGAATATCAAAACCAAGAATCTCTAGGCTTATTGTTAGGCCAGGGTGAAGGCAGCCGCGGAAACATGGGCCGCTTTTATGACAGGGCAGAAGGTTACGGCATCATCCTTTTTGACGAAATCGAAAAAGCTCACCCTCGCGTCCTCGACATCTTCCTCCAGGTTCTTGATGCAGGTCGCATCACCGTCGCCAATGGAGAGACACTGAATCTGTGCAATTTCTACATCGTCGCCACCTCCAACATCGGCGCGGATGCCCTCATGGAGCTAAAAAACAGCCCCATGTCCACCATCGAACGCTTTATCGAAGACCTCGCGGCGGCTGAGCTTCGCCCAGAAGTGCTAGCACGCTTTAACGTGCGTTGTGTCTTTCAAAAGCTGGGTTATTCGGCTCAAAAACAAATCGCCAGCATCATGCTCAACAAAGAGCTCAAAAACTTGCGCAATAAAGGGTACAACCTTACCGCAGGCCACGGCGTCTTAGATCTTTTAGTGGCTCAAGGTGTAGAACCTCGACTGGGAGTAAGACGCATGAGAACCACTGCCGAGAGCAATTGCCGACATGCCGTCCGGGAAGCCCTGATGGCCGGACGCCCAACCTCTGGAACCCTCATCGCTGAAAATGGGCATCTGGTCATCCATCCATGATTTTTATCTGAAGAGGAAGCCGGAGATAAGACTCTACGGCATCGGCTTCATCCTGCTAGCCAGTGCCCTAATTAAGGAAAAATGGGGCGCAGCCATCATCGTCTTCGTCAGTGTCGTCATCATAGACGCCATGCGCCGCTGGGGAGAGGACTATCGGCAGCTCGGTGAACAGGAATTTGCCCGCCGCCGCCAGGCCAATCGAGAATTCTGGGCCGAACGGACGCATGCCTTCATCAGCCGTTTTCATCAAGAGGCCCCACCGCCTGATCCCACCGCCGAGATCACACGACTGATCCCTGCCCCCATGCCGGATGGTGAAGATCCCCCCGAGAGCCCCGCCGCCCCACTCCCCGAACCCGAAAAAAACATATCTCCCATCTTGCCTCCTGTCACACATGACACCTGATGGGTTACTTTACACTTAGAGCCGACATGCAGCCCCACCCTACATCCACCTCGTCCGCCATCCGGCTCCTGCTGGCACTCTGCACCCTGCTCACCCTCGCCGCCTGCAGCACCCCACCCTCCTTTTTGGCTGACTCAGACATCATCCCCGTCGGCAGCCGGATCGAATTCTGGGTAGATCATGACGACCACGGCTGGGTGAACTCCAACATCCACATCGCCTACCTCCCCCGTGTGATGACAGGGGCTGAAGCCCGCCGCTGGGCGGAGGGCGTAGGCAACCGCGATGCCGGAATCAAGTGGACACGCTACTACCTCCTGGTCACCCACCCAGAGCCAGAGGCCAAGCAATACCGCAGCGCCATCTTTGTCATTCGTGCCCAACCTTATGAAATGACCAAACGCCATCCAGCCATGGAAGTGCACTGATCCTTACCCCATCCACCTCACAGTTACCTTTTAACTTCTGAAACTCTATGCCTGAAAATCCCATCGAAACCGCAGCCAACGAACTCAAAAAATGGCTCGAAGTGCTTGAGAAGCTCCTCAACAAAATGGAGTCGGACAAGCTCGCCAAAGACGCCGCCAAGCTAAGCGCTGATCGTCACAACGAACATATGGAGGCCCTCAAGGACCTTAAAAAAGAGATCAGCAAAAACCCTGACAGTCCTGCTGCTAAAGAAGCATTGGAAAAGATCGATGCCGCTGAGAAAGGGCTCGATGAAAACAATCCGGACGTCAAAAAAGAGATCAGCAAAAACCCTGATAGCCCTCAAGCCAATAATGATTTGAATGAGAGCCACGCTCTTCAAGAAGATTCCAGTGTGAGTGATGAGATAGCCGCTTCAGGCCCGAAATCTGGAACTCGAGGTCGCTCACAAAGCCTACCTGAACGCCTAGATAAAAAAGCCAGATCTGGATCCGTGCATGATTCAATACAAAAAGAAGATGGAGATCTTCAGGTCGTCAAAGATCACAAAGCAAAGCAAGTACAAGATCTAGATCTAGGGAATGGCCAACGAGCGAGATCTCAAAGCCTACCAGCGGCCAGCACCGCGCTACCAGGCAAAATTTAAACCCTATCCTGTGGCCACACCCACTCAGATCGAACTTCAGAGGCAGCAGCAAGAAAAAGCCGCTGAGACGGAAAAGCGTCTGAGAACCAATGCACGTGACCTGGACCGAGATGGGGATGTGGATGCCGCAGACAACGCCATCAACGACCTGGATCGCGATGGCCGTATTGATGCCGACGACCGGGAGATCCATGATCTAGACAATGACAACGACATTGACGCCAGTGACCACCAACTCAAAAACGAGCAAGGTGAAGAACAAAGCGAAAGCGTGGGCGAGGCCCTAGTCCGTAGCAAAGGTGCTGACGGCAAATGGCAAAAGACCGATACCCACAACCAGTCCGTCTCCGGCCCCAAATTGAAGTAGCGGCCCGCAAACGATACTGGCATGAAGAGCTTCTCAGCCTAACAGAAAGTGCGTTTCCTCTCGCCAGAATGATGGACGTACTCTGCGCTCCATTTTGAAAAGTCAAAGAGGCTAAAACAGTCCCAACTTCGACTTCCTGCTTTTTATGGTGAACTCCGGAAAGTCTTCTCGGGGTTTATGATAAGACACCGTTTTAACGGTTTACCAAGTCCACCACCTTGTCATTCATCTGACGTAGGCGCTTAGAGAGGCAGGTGGTAATACGACTGAGAAGACGGTAGGCCACTTTGGGATTGGCCGCATGAAGGCGATCCAAACTGTCACGCGTAATCAGCCACACTTCCGCCTCGCAGGCTGCACAGACGGTGGCACTAGCTGGACCAGGGTCAAAGACACTGACCTCTCCCAGAGAGTCACCAGACTCCAGCTCTGCCACCTTTTTGTTCATGCCATCCACATCCTGATAAACGTCCAGCTTTCCCTTCAGAACGAGGTAAAGATGATCGTTTTCATCACCTTGCCGAATGACGACTTCATCCGCCTGATAGGCACGTGAATCCCCAAAGCTGGAGAGTAGGCTGAGTTCGTTGGCGCTAAAGTTGGCAAGGAGAGGAGTAAGGGACGGCATGGTAGTTGATGGACGGTAATGTTAAAATAGGCAAAGGGATGATTGTTCACTCAAACTGGCCCATTTCCAACAGAGTGTGACGAACTTTTGTCCATGAACCAAGGACATTGCTAAGAGACGCTGACTGTCACGACAGCGCCATTTGTGACGTTTTCCCAATCAGCCCACCTTCGCTGCCGCAGATGGCCCCTGCCTAGTAGCATTTTCATGGCGATGAGCGCGCAATTCCATTTTTTCGGCCTGCGCTTGTTTCTTCTCTTTCAACCCATCAATTTTTTCGATGTTTTTCTGGATGCGATCATCCAGCTTGTTCGCCGTTTTCAGCAGTTCGATCCGGTCGGCCATATCGATCTGCTTCTTAGGATCCATGACAGTGGGTTGGTATTGGGCCTGGAGGTCTTTGATTTCCTGATCGCGCTGTGCCCGGTCAGCGGGGACATTCAGACCTTTACGCGCCGCCAGCAGGTTATCCAGATGACTTCCCCTTTTGTCGATCTGCTTGTCCAGCCGATCCAGTTTGAACTGGTCCACTTTATCGGTGACTGCGGTCTTCAGTGAACTGGCGGTGACGCTGACGCGGTTGGCGGCTTCTCCCAGCATTTCACGCACGCTGGACCGTCTAGAGGGGGTTTCCTGAGCAGCGGGGGCTTCCACGGCTGGGGCTGCAGCCACCTCTGCCGCCAGAGCTTGGCTGCGTTCGCGCAGGTTTTCCTGCACGGCTCTGCCCTGGGACAAGGCCTCGTCTCCCACCACCGATTCGGCACCATGCTCGGCGACATGGCTGCTGGCGGCGGCGATGGATTCATTCATCTCCAGGTCATAGACAGGGTCGCCATTTTGCGTGGTGATTTGGGGTTTACCGTCGGCTTCCATTTCCAG
>JAOZVT010000723.1 GCA_025869455.1 Prosthecobacter sp. | reverse complement strand
CCTGAAGCCCACTGGTACCATTGCTGCCACTTGGTCAGATCCATCTGCATCTGGTTGTTCTGAGTCTCCAGTTGTAGCATGCGCTGACGGTAGGTCTGCTCCCATTGCGAAAGAACGTCGCTCAGGCTTGGCATGGTGCCAGCTTGGGGTGCGAGATTACCAGGAGTTGGTGCCCCCGTGCTGCCGCTGAAAACAGGCATAGATGGGGCAGCCGAAGGTTGAGCTACAGGGGCGGGTGCCGGAGCAGGGGTGGGCGCGGCGGCAGGTTGTGCCAACTGAGCTTGAAGCCGACTGATGGCCTTTTGGGTCAATCCTCGGCGATTGTTGAGCATATCGGCCTGCCATTCAGGATGGCTCTGGGCCACGGTGTCAAAAATTTGCCCCATCTGCTGATAAATCTGCAAGGCACCGGGGATATTCCCTTCCGATTCAAACTTCTCCGCGTCCTTTTTCATGACGTACCCACGGAAGAACTGCTCGGCAGCATCGTCCACCTGCGCATGGGCGAAGGGGGAAAAGATCAGTGCTAGGCCAAGGACAGCCAGGGGGGCGAGGCGACTTTTCATCATGGGGAAGCTGATTTTAGCGGGAATGCACACCTTTGTAAATAGCGTCTGCGGTTGTGTGCGAATCCGTGGGGGTATTTGAGAATGCTGAAAATGACGATTCTGTCATGGAATTATCACGGTGGGTTCATGTGCAGGCTTTCGGATGAATGACATTTCCCACCATATGTCTTTGACCGAACCGCCGAACTCCCACCCTGAACTTTCTGTGATTGTACCTTTCTTTAATGAGGGGCTGAACGTCCGCCGGGTACTCGATGAATTAAAAACCGTTCTGGCGGAATTAACCCTCTGCTATGAAGTACTCGCAGTCGATGATGGCAGTGGCGACGACACGGCGTGGCAATTGCAGCAGGTTCAGAAGGACTGGCCGGAATTGAAGGTTTTTTGCCATGCCAAAAACCGCGGCCAGGCAGCGGCTTTGTGGACCGCTTTTGATCAAGCTCAGGGGCGGCTCCTGGCCACCTTAGATGGGGATGGTCAAAATGACCCGAGAACGCTGGCGCAGATGATTCGCCATCTGGAAGACGAAAAGGCTGATATGGTAGCGGGTGTACGGGCGGCGCGGCAGGACAGTTGGTTACGTCGTAAGATGTCCCTTCTAGCCAATCGAGTGCGGCAGGTCTTTTTGAAGGACGGCGTAAGCGATTCCGGCTGTGCTTTGAAGGTCTTTCGCCGGGAAGTCGTGACGTCTTTTTTACCTCTTCGCACTCTATATTCATTCATGCCAGCCTTGGCCGTAGCGGCAGGCTTTAAGGTCGTGGAAATGGCGGTACCACACCGCTCCCGGGTGGCTGGATTGTCCAATTATGGGCTGATGGCCATGCTGTGGCGTCCGGCGGTGGATATGATCGGGATCTGGTGGTTTGGACAGCGGAGGTTCAGTGAACGGGAGGTTCCGAATGCAGATGTGCAGGCTCCTGCCGAGAAACGCTGTGCCCCATGGTGGCTCTGGATTTTGGTGGTCGCAGTTCTCTTTTCTTTTTTAGGTAGTCGTGGTCTGAATGAACCGGATGAAGGCCGATATGCGGAGGTGGCTCGTGAAATGAGCTCGGGCGGAGATTGGCTCGTGCCACACTTGAACGGCTTTGAGCACTTCCAGAAACCACCCCTGATTTATTGGTTTACCGCTGCCAGTCTGAAGTTATTTGGTGAAAATGAGTGGGCGGCACGTCTGCCATCAGCCTTAGCCGCAGCAGGGGTTATTTTGTTAACCTTTTTCATGGCGCGAAAACTCTGGGGCAGGAAACGCGCGACGGTGGCGACGGTGATTTTAGTCTCGATGGGTGGCTTTTTCGTCATGGCGAGGTTGCTGACCCCGGACATGCTTATGACTTTTTGGATCACGGCAGCCATTGCTGCATTGGTTTACGATCGGCCGTGGACTTTTTTTATGGCGATGGGGCTAGGCTTTCTCACCAAGGGGCCGATGGCTTTTGTTGTCCCGCTCAGTGCGGCCCTGGGAACTCGTTTAGCCGGAGCGCCAAGCTTGAGCGGAAAACGCTGGCCCTGGGCGCGCGGATTGCTCTTGTCCCTGGCACTCGGCCTGTCGTGGTTCATGCTGTTAGCCGTTCTGAATCCTGACTTGTTCGACTATTTTTGGCGTTACGAGCTGGTGCAGAGATTTGCCTCCACCACCCATGGACGGATGAAACCTTGGTGGTTTTTCCTTCCTATCTTGCCTGCCGTCCTGCTGCCATGGACCTTCTTTTTACCGGGTGGATTACGCGCTTTGTGGGGAAAGCTTCGCACCCGAAAGATCACTCGTTCACAGGGCATGCTGCTGGGGTGGATTGCTCTTCCACTTCTTATTCTGAGCTTTAGTGGCTCCAAATTGCCCACCTACGTGCTGCCTTTGTTTCCAGCCTTCGCCTTGGCTTTTAGCCTGCGTGTACAAACAGTGAAGCAGGCGCTTGGGCTGGCTTTACCCTGCTGTGCACTGTGGCTGGCGGCGGCTTCGATCATGCCGGAGGTGAACATGCATCTGAAACAGCAAGCCTCTCTGCTGCCGCTGGTGGAAAAGATGCGCGAGAAAAAGGATCTGGCTAAGACTGAAGTGTTTGCCTGTGGCATCCGCGCCCATGGTTTAGAATTTTATCTGGGGCGCGTGGTCGCCATTACCCGTCAGGATCTGGACATAACTTTGCCCCCATCTCCGGCGCAGTCGGTGCAAGTGCTGACAGACGTCAAGGACTGCCTACACCGCTACGTGCGTGAACCCGCGTTTGGGCTAATGCGTCGAAATGTCTATAATCGTCATTTCGCGCCTGCCGGATGGAAATTAGAAGATGAATCTGGAGACTTCGTTTTGGTGAGCAATTTTGATTTTCTCGTGAAGGCTCCTGCCCTGACTTCCGCGCCATGAAGTAATAAAGAATTCAAACAAGGTTCATTTTTAGAACAACGTGCCGTAATTTAAGATTATGCGTGTTTTGGTCGTCGAAGATGAAAAGAAGATGGCCTCCTTTATCCTCAAAGGGCTAAAGGAAGTTGGTTTTTTACCCGAAGTTTGTCATCGGGGAGATGAAGCCCTGGTCCGTATCTTGAGCTCTGCTTTTGATGCCGTGGTTTTGGATATCATGTTGCCGGGCCTAGATGGCCTAGCCATCGTCCGCCGAATGCGCAGCCAAGGCTGCACAACCCCAGTGCTGATGCTTTCTGCACGCGGAGATGTGGATGAACGCGTGGAAGGCATTGAGGCGGGAGCGGACGATTACCTCGCCAAACCCTTCGCCGTCAAAGAAGTCATCGCACGAGTTCGTGCCTTGGTCCGTCGAGCCAGCGAAACAACCTCTCATACGCTACGACTCGCGGATCTAAGTTTTGATCTCTCCCGGCGGGAAGTCAGTCGTGCGGGTAAACGATTGGAACTCTCCGCCCGGGAAATGCTGCTCCTAGAAGTACTGATGAAGAACGCTGGGCGCGTCTGTGGGCGCATGTTGTTATTAGAGAAGGTGTGGGACTACAACTTTGATCCCGGTTCCAACCTTGTGGACGTCTATATCATGCGGCTACGATCCAAAATTGATAGCAGTAGCGCGGTCAAACTGCTGCACACGGTGCGTGGCTCGGGGTACACTTTGCGTGAAGGTGCCGCATAAAAAATCATACTCATTATGTTATGGCTCCCTCAGCACGTGGTCCGAAGGATCTTAGATTTAGGCTGCTCCATGAAATTGAGCACCCGCATGCTTTGGGCGTTTGGGCTTCTGCTAATGGTGGCGCTGAGTATCACCATCGGCATCTCCTATTGGGAGCTTGTTGTTGAAGCTCAAGATCCTAGATTTCTTCAATCCCATGGTCCAGATCCCGTCTGGCTGCAATTGGCAGAAATCCTCTTCATTGTCAGTCCGGTCATTATCGTGCTTAGCCTAGGTGGCTGGTGGATCACCCAACGATCCCTTCGCCCCTTGGAGGATTTGGCAGCAGCAGCGCGCCGAATCAATGAAGGCAATCTTCGAGATCGTCTTCCGCTGCGCGGAACAGGTGATGAAATCGATGAATTAACGCTCGTTTTTAACGACATGACCTCCCGTTTGGAAGCCTCCTTTCAGCGCATTCGTGAATTCACGCTGCATGCCTCTCATGAGCTTAAAACGCCTTTGGCCATCTTGAGAGCGGATTTCGGCGAATTGGTGGATGAGGAAAACCGTAGCGAGGAAGATAAACTGCGGTTCATCAGTCATTTGGATGAAATTGAGCGGCTCTCGCGTTTGGTGGATGGACTGAATTTTTTAACCAAAACGGATGCCAAACTGGTCCGGCTGCGACCTGTCGAAATGGATTTTGGTGATTTAGTTGCAGAGACCGTGGAAAATTGTGCGGCCTTGGCTGAACGCAGTCAGCTTCAGATCCATGCCCCTAGAATCGACTCAGTTAAGATCATGGGAGATCGCCATCGCCTACGCCAGCTTCTGCTGATCCTTTGTGACAACGCGGTGAAATACAATCACGAAGGAGGGAACATTAACATCACCTTGATTGCCGAGAATGGAGAAGCCCGACTTAGCATTAGTAATACCGGCCCTGGCATCCCCCAAAAAGATCAGGGGCGGGTCTTTGAGCGCTTTTATCGTGGAGAAAACACCACCGCAGACTCTGTGGACGGCAGCGGTCTTGGCCTGAGCATCGCCTATTGGATTTCTCAAGAGCATTCGGGAAAATTGAGCTTCACCTCGAGCCCTGAGCAGACTGAATTTGTCCTGAGCCTGCCGACTCATCAAAATTCGGGGTAAATTTTGACTAGTGGACGTAAAAACCTGCTCCTGCTAGCATCCTGACGAAATTTCAGGAAAAACCAGCCGTTTATCCTGATCCCCCAAACTCAACCAACTATCATAACCCCATGGGTCTTAACATCATCTCACGCCGTCATTTTCTTGGCCGTACGGCAGGCCTCGCCGCTGGTGCCTTTGCAGGTCCTAACCTTCTCCTTCGCGGCCAAAACACGGCCAGCAAAAAGTTGAATCTGGTCGTTATCGGTGCCAATGGCAAAGGCCAGTCGGACACTCAAGGCGTGACCCTGGACCACAACATCGTGGCTCTGGTGGACGTGGACACCAAGCGTCTGGAAGAAGCCGCTAAGAAGCGTGAAGATCACCACCTAAAGTCGGGTATGGAGGCTCCTCCAGCACCGAAGCTTTATCAGGACTTCCGCAAGATGCTCGACGAGATGGCCAATGAGATTGATGGCGTCATCGTCTCCACACCTGACCACACGCACTACGTTGCAGCGATGCATGCCATCAAGCATAACAAGCATGTCTGTGTTCAGAAGCCCCTTTGCAATCGCATCTCCGAAGTACGTGACATGCACCGCGCCGCTAAGGAAGCCAAGCTGGTGACCAACATGGGCAACCAGGGCCGCACGATGGAAGGCCAGCGCCTCGCTAAGGAATGGATCGAGCAGGGAGCTATCGGCACACTGAAAGAAATCCGCCTGTGGACCAACCGTCCAATCTGGCCTCAAGGACCCCTGGTCAAGAAAGCCGCTGAATGCCCACCGAACCTGGATTGGGATCTCTGGCTCTCCAGCGAAGCCAATGAGCCTTACTTCGAGTTCGAAATCCCTGAAGGCATGAGCGCCAAGCGCGGCAACAGCATCCACCCCTTCAACTGGCGTGGCTGGTGGCAGTTCGGCTCCGGTGCTCTGGGTGACATGGGTTGCCACATCATGGACGCGACTTTCAGCATCCTCGGCCAGCTCATTCCTGAACAGATCGACGTGACTAGCAGCCCGATCTCAGACACCTGCGCTCCAGTGTGGACTGACCTCGTCTATCACATGCCTGCCGGCAAACACGCCGCCCTCAAGGTCTCCTGGAAGGACGGCTCTAAGGACGGCGTGCCGAACAAGCCTGAAATCTCCCCGCACATGACCAGCGAACTGGCCAAGAAGGCTTTCGACAAGGCCAGCAGCGGCATGATGTTCATCGGAACTGAAGGCACCATCTTTGAAGGTGAAGCTTACTGCTCCAGCCCCGTCATCTACAATGAAGAGCGCTACACCCAGGTGCGTCTGGACATGAAGGCTGGCAAAATCGTCAAGACCGAGCCACGCAGCGCCATGCCAAACAACCCGCAGGGCGAGTGGGCACACCACATCGTCAACGGTGGTCTCCCAGCTTCGAACTTCGACTACAGTGCTCCGCTGACCGAATTCGTGCTTCTGGGTAACCTCGCCGTGCGTGCTCAGCAGAGCGTGCAGTGGGACAAACAGGCTATGAAGGTCACCAACGCTGAAGCGCCTAACCAATACATCTCCCGCCCATCTTACCGCGACGGCTGGAAGGCCTAACGGATTGGTTAGCGGACCCGCTAGACACCCATTAAAAACCCCAGGCTGCGTAGGTAGC
>JAOZVT010000722.1 GCA_025869455.1 Prosthecobacter sp. | reverse complement strand
GCATGATGGGGCCTAGCAACACCAACAAATTTCTAGCCGAAGAGGATTGCCAGATTGTGGCGGCCTGTGACCTTGACACACGCAATCTTGAGAAGGCTGTCAACACCATCAACACCTCTTACAAGAACAACGATTGCAAAGCTTATCATGATTACCGCGAGGTCATGGCTCGCACTGATATTGACACGGTAATGATCGCCATTCCAGACAACTGGCATGCGCTTGTCTCCACAGAAGCTGCCAAAAATGGCAAAGACATCTATGGCGAAAAACCCCTCGCCCGCACCATTTCCGAACAACAGGCCATTGTGAACTCCGTGCAGCGTTACGGCCGCATTTGGCAGACCGGCTCCTGGCAGCGCAGTGAAAATAACTTCCGTATCGGTGCGGAAGTCGTCCGCAATGGCTTGATCGGCAAGCTCACCCACGTGGAAGTGGGCCTCCCTTCGGGCCACAATGATTTCGCTAAAACAGGAGACAAGCGCTCCGTCACGCCCCCACCACCAGAACTCGACTATGAAATGTGGATAGGCCCAGCCACCATGCAGGATTACATTGAATGCCGGATCCACAAAAACTGGCGCTGGGACTACAACATCGGCGGCGGGCAACTGCTCGACTGGATCGGTCACCACTGTGACATTGCCCACTGGGGCATGGATATGGACCGCAGTGGCCCAACCTTGGTCAAACCCCTCCAGGTGGATATGCCGCCACGCACAGACATCTGGAACACGGCCACCAAGTACCGCGCTGAAGCTCACTACGCAGGAGACATTGTCATGACCATCGCCGGTGGCCATGATGATATCAAGATGGGCACCAAGTGGATCGGCACTGACGGCTGGGTCTATGTAAACCGCAATGGAGTCTATGACTCCTCCAATCCGGCCTTGAAGAAAGTCATCAAAAAGCGCGAAGGCGATAAAGTCGTCGAAGCTGCGACCGCCCCGAAACTGGGCGATGATGTCATCAAAACTCGTCTTTATGAGACAGCAGGACATCACCGCAACTTCCTGGACTGTGTGAAGAGCCGTAAGCCGACCGTCACCCCGGTTGAAACCGCCCATCACAGTGCCACACCAGGTCACCTCGCGCTGATCTCCTTCCTGGTCAATCGCCCCATCAAATGGGATCCCGTCAAAGAAGTCATTCTGGACGACCCGGAAGCCAGCAAACTCCTGGGTCGCGAATATCGCGGACCGTGGAAGCTGGAAGCCTAAGCTCAGTCCTTCTCCTCGGTGGCACCTGCGGGATGTCTCTGAGGAGTTTCGATCTGAGGCACCTGCTTGGCTAAAACGGAACGCAGCTCCGCGAGCACCGCTGCGTGTTTGGGATCAGTGGCGAGATTGGTATATTCGTGTGGATCCGTCTCATGATCGTAGAGTTCGATGCCGTCTCGCCCTTCATTCCATTCTGTGCAGCGCCAGCGATTGGTGCGCACACTTCGGCCCCAGTACTCCGCCTTGGCTCCGCGCCGAGCTTGGGTAAAGGCTCCGTCGTGTAAAACGGCGGAGGGATCATTCAAGATGGGCTTGAGGCTCTTGCCCTGAAGGTGTGCAGGGGCAGTGATGCCAGCGAGATCACACAAGGTGGGATAGAGATCCAGCAGTTCAGCCAAGCTGCTACTGCGCTGCCCATTTCCCTTCATTCCAGGCGCGGAAATGAGCAAAGGCACGCCAGCGCTTTCCTCAAACAGACTGCGTTTGTGCCACAGCTTATGCTCTCCTAAATGCCAGCCATGATCACTGGTGAAAATGACGATGGTGTTCTCCAGCAGACCCTGCTCCTTCAATGCTGTTAGCAAGCGACCCGCCTGGGCATCCACATAACTGACACAGGCCAGATACGCACGGATGGCGGCTCTCCGTTGTTCAGGTGTCGCCGTGAGGGTGTAACCAGGCACAGCGCCATTGCGGGCAGGCAAAGGGATGTCGGCCACATCATCGGCGGGTTCATCGGGCAGAGGGATGCTCTCAAAAGGATATTGGTCAAAGTACTTGGCTGGAGCAACTAGGGGCAGATGGGGGCGATGAAATCCTACGGCGAGAAAGAAAGGCTTACTGGCATCCCGATTCTTCATCCAATCAATGGCGGTGGAGGCAAACCCACCATCACAAAGTGCATCGTCTTCGACTGGGATTTCCTGCCATGAAAGGCCCTGTTTCTTTCCTGTTTTGACCGTCACGCTGGACTCGCGCTTAGGAGGATAAGGGCGTTCATCTTTGAAAGGTGTGCCGAAATCCCAGGCTTGCGGATCATCCATGCTTTCCAAACCTGTGGGAATCCCCAGATGAAAGATCTTGCCACAGCGTGCCGTCGCATACCCTTGATTTTTGAAATGATGAGGCAGTGTCAGAATATCTGGAATGTTCTCATAAAGATTGTCCGCATTATCTGTGACACCTGTCTTGTTAGGCCGCAAGCCGCTCATCATGGATGAGCGGGAAGGATTGCAATGCGGAAACTGGCAGTAGGCTCGACTGAACAAAACCCCGGTCTTGGCGAAGGCGTCCAAGTTCGGAGTCTGCGCCTTGGGATAGCCATAAGTGCTCAGTGTGGTGGCCAAATCATCCGCCACCATGAACAGGACGTTGGGCCGTGTATCTGCGGCCCCAAGCGGAATGGAAAGACAACCCAGAAGAAGAATGAGGCGCAGCATAGGCGTAGAAACGTCAGCTTCAGTACGCTCTATCGCGCAGGGATCTCATTGAGCGTGTAGTAGGCCACTGGATGCAACACTGGCTCACCCTTGAGATTCTTCACCCCATCCAGGTGAAGCTCATGCACGTCTCCTTGAGTTAGGGGCGTGATGGTTAGGCGTACGGATTTGCCATCTGAACTGACTTTAGCGGCAGTGATCTTGGGGATGACATCATCCACTTCAGGGCCACCGTAATCTTCACGGTAGGCATAGGTGAATTCGCGCATGGAGTAGCTAGCTACATCACCTGCCGTTGCGGCATCCACAGGTTCGGTGAAGGTGACCTCAAAACCATCTGGCTTGGCGCGCATCTCATGGATTTCAAAAGGCAGTTTGCCAGTCCAATCCAACTTTTCAAAGCAGTAGGGCTTGCCTCCGCGTGCACCCCAGCCGCGATCACTGCCACCAGCATACAAGTGACCTTCAGCATCCATGCGACCACCGATCAAACCGCTGGCAAAGCCTGAGCGGAAAGGGATCACCACGCCTTGTTTGATGCCATTCACGGTTTCCAGGAAGACACGGCTGACATTGCTGTGGCTTTGGTCGGCAATGAAGAGCTGCTTTTCAAAGGGGCCAAATTTACCCTTCGTTTCATCACAGACAATGAAGGTGGGCGAGTTGCCAATTTTGCCATGCACCAGATAAACAGCAGGAGGCAAGAGTTCCTTAATGCGTTTACGCTCCCTGATCATGCGGTCAGGATCCCCGTTCGGGTTGGATTGTCCGCGTTTGCGATCCCCCAAGAAGGCTTCAGGAATGGGGTCCACAGGACGTGGCCCCATGTTAGGTGCCAAGGAATACCATTCATTTCCTCCTGGGTGCCCTTGGAAAGTGCCTGGGACCAGATGCTGCAAAGTAGATGAACCATGCCAAGGGCCTTGGTTGTCCACATAGTAAACTTCACCCTCCGCATCAAAACCAATGCCACCGGGGCTACGAACGCCACTGCAAGTGGGCACCATCGCGCCGTCAGGCTTGATACGAACGGCCCAACCACGGAAGGGCACCTTGCTGGAAAAAGATCCGGTTAGGCAGAGGGCCACCCAGAGATCACCCGCTTTATCAAAACGACTGCCGACTGCATACTCATGATAGTCACCGGAGACGCCCCACTGATCATTCACATTTTCAAACACATCACCTCGATCATCCCCATCTTCATCCTTGATGCGGGTGATTTCATAACGCGTGGTGGCGTAGATAGCTCCCTCTTTGTAGGCCAAACCCAGCACCTCATGCAGACCGGAAGCAAAGAGTTTATAACTGACCTTGCTGGGGTCGGGTTGTTGGGCGTTGGAAACAATCCAGATTTCACCACGGCGTGTTCCCAAGGCGAGTTTATGGTCAGGAAGCAGTTCTATCGAACCGACCTCCATGGCCGTTTCAGACGGCGTGCTGAAGGTGGTGATCTTGTAAAAATCCGACTCTTGTGGGACTTCCGCAAAAAGGGCTGTGCTCAAGAAGAAAGGCAGAGAAGCAAGGGCTAAACGATTCATGAATACGTGCGTTTAAAAGGGTGTTGCTTGCGGTTAATTATTGCAGCCAGGTGTAGGTCATTTGGATCTCCTTGCCAGTCACTGGCAGCAGCAGATTTTCTCCGACCATTCGGGCTCCTTGAGCCGTGATGGAGAATTTGTTTTCAAAGCTGCGGCCTTCCAGATCCAACCTTCCGGCATCCACCACAAAGCCATTGCCCTTAGCCTGAATCTTCCCTGTCGCCAAGCGCATTTGAGTATCCACAGGGATGTCACCCGCAAACTTCAAAATTCGCTTCAATTGGTTAGGCTTAACCTCATACCGCTCTTCCACCTTAATGCCATTCCACTCATACAAGAAGGTCGGAAAACGATTCTTATCCAGACGATAACCTTTCCAGGCATAACCTGCCGCACGATCCTGTTTAGGTGGCCATGCGGCTTCTGGGGAAGAAAGAATAGCGAAGGGCTCGCCTTCCGTTGGATTAAAAACATCGTAGCCCATCGGGGGTTGATAACCACCGCCACGGCTGTTCCAATGTTTGGCTGCATCGATAAAGGCCCCACGCCACACCAGAGCCAGATTCATTTGCTCCGCACTCCAGGCAATATTCACGCCCCCAGGATAGCCCACGGCAATGGCGCGGTTCCCTGCCCCGGCGATGAAGTTGCGATAAATGATGGCCTCATCTTTAACGACAACCGGGATCGGATCGAAGTCAGTTTTCTTTTTGGGTTTGGCTCCCTTTTCCCAGCCCTTTGGCGTCCAAGCCGAGAGTGGAGTGATGTCAAAATTGGTTCCCTTCCAGGCGGCAAAGACAGCGATGTCACCTTTAGCCTGGAAGTATTCGAGTCGGAATTCATGCGGCCCAGCTTCAAGTTGTGTGGCGGCTTCTTTGATATCACTGGCAGGGTGAATGCCATCCTGTTCGACAATCATTTTGCCATCAATCAGCAATCGCACGCCATCATCACCCGTCGTGTAAAAACGATAACTGCCTTTGCGTGGTGCCTCAAGGCGGCCTGTGAAAACCACTCCGAATTCATTTTTATAATCGTCCAGTTTGATCTGGATCAGATTGTCTTCGATCACTCCTTCACGATGAGGTTTCAGTTTGGAGAAATCAGGCAGGCTCTGCCAAGCGCCCAAATACAAAGCAAACTTGAGGTCATACAATCCGTCCCCTAATGGCATGACTTTCATCTTACCATTCATGGTTAGGGCATGACCAGGAAAGGTGCAAACAAAGGGGTAGTCGCCCGTCTTCTCAGGTGCGGTGAAACTGAGCGTCTCCACTTCATGCGGGTTCAACATCTTGGAATGCAGCCAGATGTTTTTATCATCTGGGATCCAGTTGCGCTTGAGTGCCGCTTCGGGATTTTCCATCTGCTTCATCGCCATCGCTGCGGCATCGGTGCCGAGTTGGCAGAAGACGATGTTGTGTGGAAGATCGTCTGCATTTTCAAAAATCACTTTTACTTTTTGGCCAGGACGCACGGTGAACTCTGATTGGTCATACTTCATCTGAGCCGTCATGGTTTTGATGCGAATGATGGCGGGTTTCTCAGAGGGCGATTTAGCGTCCGTTGTGTTAGCTGCCGCAGGCTTGGCTACGGCAACAGGTTTGGTGCCCACTTTATCTGAATCCACCCGCAGTGGGCGTAACCAAATGTTGCGATAGCGAACAGGGTTTAGATGGTCTTGAAGAGAGATGTCTCCTTCTTGCTCTTTGGAATCAAATTCACGCTGGTATTGCACCACAATGCCATTGTGGATGACGGTGAGTTTGGCCTTGCCGTCTGCCTTGGCGCGCTCAAAAAAGATGTCGTAGGTCTGCCACTCGCCAGGTTTGCGTGAAGCATTCACCATGGGCGGATAGTTGCTGTAAAGGCCAGCGGCCTGACCATCGGGATAAGTGTCGTTTTGGTAGGAATCCAAGACTTGGATTTCGGGAAAGCCGCCGATAAAGACGCCGCTGTTACCACGCCCCTGACTATTGCCGACGACTTCAACAGGCGTGGCCCATTCCAGATGCAGTTGGTAGTCTCCTTTGAATTTTTCCCGCGTGCGAATGCTGCCGCTTTTGCCAACAATTTCCGTGTACCCGTTTTCGATCTTCCACTGGGGTTTATCATCGCCAAGAGGGGAGTCTTTGCGAGGCTCGCGAATCCATTGGGCTAAATCTTTGCCATCAAACAACACGATGGCATCCGATGGCGGTGCCCCGGCTTTTTCTTGAGTGCTGATTCCTGGAGGTGTGATCACCGGAGGACGTGGCCGTTGCATGTCATGGGCGCGAT
>JAOZVT010000721.1 GCA_025869455.1 Prosthecobacter sp. | reverse complement strand
GTTCCCCATTCAGGGCATCCACTTCCAATCCCGAGTCATCCGCGAGTACCAAGATGCTTGGCAGGAGGGAACTCCCTGCCTGGGCTTTGATGATCGCATTGGCCTCAAACGTGGTGCCAGTCTCCTCGGGGGGAGTCAGATTTGGGTGAGAACGCAGGTCTTCGACCTGCCAATCTGCACCAAGCATGGCAGCGACTTCTTGGGTTTTATGGGCATTGGAAGTGGCGAGTAAAAGACGGGGCATGATATAGATTATTGTCCTTAAGCGAACATCGAGTCTAGGGCAAGCCAGGCTCTCTAGCACGGATTTTCCTTTGACCCCACTCTTGCACGCGGCTAAAACGGGCATCCCTTTTCCATGTCTGCCTCAGATCGTCAACATACCCTGGCTAAGCCCGCTTCCATCACGGGCACCTCACTTCATACGGGGGAGCAAGTCACTCTTACCCTCCAGCCCGCGCCTGAAAACTTTGGTTTCAAGTTCCGCCGAATGGATTTGGAGGATAAGCCATTCATTCCTGCATTGGTCGAAAAAGTGCAAAAAGTGGAGCGCGCGACCACCATTGCTGAAGGCGGGGTCAATGTACACACCGTGGAGCATGTCATTAGCGCCTTAGCGGGCATGGGCGTGGACAATGCCATCATTGAAATGGACGCCAATGAGCCGCCGATTGTGGACGGCAGTTCGCAGCCTTTTGTGGAATTGATCAAACAGGCGGGCCTGCAGGAGCAGTCTGAACCCCGTAAGATCTTTGAGATTCGTGAGCCGATCTACCAGGAAACTCGGGATGGTACCATTCTGACCATCGTTCCAGATAAGAAGTTCCGCATCAGTTGCACGAACGTCGGTCCAGATGGACGTTTCACCCAGTACATCTCCCTGGAGATCAATCCAGAGATCTACGAAAAGGAAATCGCTCCAGCGCGTACCTTTGTTTACTACGAAGACATCGCTCCATTGATGGAAAAAGGTTTGATCAAAGGCGGTACCCTGGAGGCGGCTGTCGTTGTGCGTGGTGAGACCTTGCTTTCGAAGCAGCCGCTGCGTTTTAAGAACGAATTTGTTCGTCATAAGATCTTGGACATCATTGGAGATTTGATGCTGTCTGGTAAGCGCATCACAGGTCATGTCATTGCCGTGCGTCCTGGCCATGGCCCGAATACGGAAATGGCCCGCGCCATTGTTTCCCAGTACAACGCCATGCGTGCGATGGTGCCGCCTGCGGTGAACATCCCCAGCGGTGAGGCCGTGCTGGATATCAATGAGGTGATGAACATTCTGCCTCATCGTTACCCATTCCTACTGGTGGATCGCATCATTGGTTTCGAAGGCGAGACGAAGTGCCGTGGCATTAAAAACGTGACCATGAATGAACAATTTTTCCAAGGGCACTTCCCAGGCCACCCGATCATGCCGGGTGTGCTGCAACTGGAAGCCATGGCGCAGGTGGCCAGTATTGTGCTGCTGAGAATGCCTAGCCATCAGGGAAAAATTGGTTACTTCCTGAGTGCCAACAATGTGAAATGGCGCAAGCCTGTGGTGCCGGGAGATACCCTCGTCATTGAGACTGAGATCACCAAGGCGAAACGCAGCATTGCTCAAGCCGTTGGTCGTTGTCTGGTCAATGGTCAGGTCGTCTCTGAGGCTGAACTGATGTTCAACGTCGTGGATCGTTGATTCTCGTTCCCCATTTCAAATCGTTTTCTTCCGTGATTCATCCAACTGCCATCATTGATCCATCAGCGAGTATCGGCGCAGATGTCACCATCGGGCCTTACTGCATCATCGGCCCCAATGTAGAGATTGGAGATGGCACATGGTTACAGCACCATGTGACGGTCATGGGACCGACTAAGATTGGAAAGAACAACCGCTTCTTTGCCTATGGCTCCATCGGCCAGCAGACACAGGATTTGAAATACAGTGCCGAGCCGACTTATCTGGAGATTGGAGACGATAACACATTTCGTGAGTTTTGTTCCGTGCATCGGGCCACGACCGCAGGGGACAAGACGGTCATCGGTAGTCACAATAATTTCCTTTCTTACGTCCACATCGCGCATGATTGCAGGGTTGGGAATCACGTGATCTTCTCCAACAATGGTACCCTAGCTGGACATGTGGTGGTGGATGATCATGTCATCCTGGGCGGACTCAGTGCCGTGCATCAGTTTTGCCGGATCGGCACCCGGAGCATCATCGGCGGCTGCGCTAAAGTGGTTCAGGATGTGCCTCCTTATAGCACGACAGATGGTAATCCTGCCCGGGTGCGGGGGCTGAACATTGTGGGACTTCAGCGGGCAGGCTTTAGTCGAGATCAAATGCGTGCCATTCGTGTCGCCTTTCGGAAGGTCTATCGCAGTGGCTTGAATAATGCTCAGGCGGTGGAGGAATTGCGTGCCTCGGACCTCAGTCCAGAGGCGGCACTTTTTACTGATTTTGTCTCCACAACGAAGCGCGGCATCACGCCTGGGAGCAAAGCTGCGGGAGAGGATGCTGAAGAGGCTTAATGGCTACTGACCTTTGGATGCTTAGTCCGTTTTGTCCATCAAGCCGTGCTGAATGCAGTACTGCACGAGTTCAGGCAGGGACTTGACCCGTAGCTTTTCCATCAAACGCACCCGGTAAGTACTAACGGTCTTGCTGCTTAGATGTAAGTCAGCGGCTATTTCCTTGATAGCGCTGCCATTGATAAGCTTCCGCATGACTTGGAATTCTCTTTCCGATAATGTCGTGTGAGGTTGTTCCTGAAAGTCTGACCGGACAAAAGCCGCTAGATTTTGAGCTAGGTTAGGGCTGATGTAAGTCTGACCAATCAAGATCTCTTTCATGGCCTTGAGAAATTCTCCCGTGCCTGCTGTTTTGCAGACATAGCCAGCGGCACCACCTTTAAAGGCCCGAACGCCATAGACTGATTCATCATGGCCACTGCAAACGAGGACGGAGGGGGCCTTGGGCTGTGCTTTGATGTCCGCGAGAAAGTCCAGACCATTTCTCCCCGGAATTGTTACATCTAAAATGACAATATCCCAAGATTTCGAAACGACTTTCTCATGAGCTTCTTCATAAGTGCCAGCTTCACCAAACTCAAAGCTGCCGAGAGTCATGATGGCATGCTTGTAGGCATCTCTCATGAGTTGGTGATCATCCACGATTAGAACACTTTTCATTATTAGGATTTAACGGAATTTACAATGATATACAGTAATAAATCATTTTTCCCATAAGTTCTTTATTACTCGTGTCGCAATGCTTCCACTGGGTTCATCTTGGCAGCTCGGCGGGCTGGGTAAATGCCAAAGGCAATCCCAGTGAAAACAGAAATGAGGAAAGCAAGGGCAGGGGACCAGACTTTCACCACGGTCGTAACGCCTGCAAAGTGTTCTACGGCGATTGGAATTGAAACTCCTACAATGACGCCGAGGACTCCACCAGCCCCAGAGAGGAGAACTGTTTCGATGAGGAACTGGACCACGATGTCTGCTTGCCTAGCTCCCATGGCACGGCGAATCCCAATCTCCCGAGTGCGCTCGGTGACGCTGGCCAGCATGATGTTCATGATGCCGATGCCGCCTACGAGGAGGGAAATGGCGGCAATACTGCCTAACACAATGCTGAATATTTGTTTGGTACGTTCGGCCTGCCGGAGTAATTCTACGGGCACAATGATGCGCCAGTCTTCCTTCTTGTGATTTTTGGTCATTAGGTGGCGGATGGCATTGGCGCGGCTTTCCACCTGAGTCACGTCATTGACTCGAATAATGGCTTCGTGGAATTCCACTTTTTCGGCCTCAAAGCCGCCACTGCGCATGCGAAAAAAAGTTTCCCCATATTGATCCATCAGGGTGGAAAAAGGGATCATCATTTGGGCACCTGCTGCATTGCTGGTACTGCTCCCTCCGTCTCCTCCCACACGTTGACCTTCATCCTCCATGATTCCAAGAATGTGGTAATAGTAGCCCTTCACTCGTACAGACTTGCCGGTCGGGGTTGAGAGGGGAAAAAGCTTGGCGGCTGCGCTTTGATTGAGGACACAGACGGGAAGTTTTTCGTTTAGCTCCAGATCTGTGAAAAAACGGCCTTGGATAACACGGCGATTACGCATTTCAGGATAAAGCGGCAAGACCCCCAGGATCTGGCCATCCACACTCCGGTCCAGGTTCCAAATATTTTCGCTCAGGATACGGCTTGGTACCACGATGCTGACTCCAGGTACCGTTTGGCGGATCTGCTGCATATCTCTTGTGGTTAGGCCATATTCTAGAACCATGCTTCGCGCTTCCGCTGAAGATCCTTGGCCATCCGGGGGTTTTACACTTTCCAAAATGATATTTTGGCTGCCGAGGCGGCGGATTTGTTCCTGGGCCTCATGACTGGCCCCTTCGCCGATGGCTAGCATAGCCACCACCGACGCGACGCCGAAAATAACGCCGAGTGCCGTTAAGAAAGAGCGCAATTTGTTTAACCAAATGCTTTTCATCCCCAATGAGACTGTGCGCCACAGATGCTGAGGAGAGGCGATAAGACGGAGAATAGGATGGCGAGCGAGCAGGGACATTAAACAGTAGGTTGGGGGGTAACCTATAGCACGAAGTCTGAGACGTGTTTCCTTCAAAAGGAAGCATCTTACTGTGGCTTTGATTTTTGCTGGCCTGTGCTGGTGCTGGGAAAGGATGCTTTCGCTCTTGCGACTTCAGAGGGTTCTGGCTAGGTCGGTCTTGATGCGCACCCTAGCTATTTTTTCCCTGCCTTGGTTTTGTCTGAGTTGCTCTCAATTGGCAGATCACGGGCCGATTTCTGCGAAGACGCAGATTCAGATGGAGGCGATGGCTCTGACGAAAGATGAGTTCATACAGCAGATGAAGAGGACCAACTCGCGTCCAACGCAGTCCGTTACGTTGCCCTTCAGCATGAAAGCAGGAGTGCCCGTATTAAATGCGGCGATCAATGGCCATGGTTTCAGCCCCATCATGCTGGATACTGGGGCCTCGCGCACGATGATCAATGCTTCGACCGCTGTGGCTAAAAAGGTGCATGTCCTGCGCGCGGTGGACGCCACGGTCGAACTCCAAGGGGTTGTTGGTCGTGAGCAGGGGCGCATTGGGTTGCTGAATCCCTTGGTCTTGGGGGAATGGTCCTTGAATGGTTATCCTTGCCTCGTGCGTACCTTTGAGAACCGCGTGGCTTACACTCAGGGTGGGCCTCGCGCATTTCCTGAGAGTCTTCTTGGTTTTGATGTCGCACTAAATGCCTGCTCGTTTTTGACCCTCGATTATCGCTCAAAAAACGTCACCTTCGGATTTGGTAAATCCTTTGAGTCTCAAGCTGGTAAACGAACGGCGCATGCCCCATTCAAAGTGAAGCAAGGGGTTCCAATGATTCATTTGCAATCGGGTAAGGTTGGCTGGGATGCCATTGTCGATACAGGATCTTTCAATGGCATTGAAATCAGCGAAGAAGTGGCTGGTCATTTGGGTGTGAAGGATAAGGGGCGGCGTGTGGAAGGGCTTTATCTCATGTCAGTGGGCGGCACGGTTTCCTCCCGCCAGGCAAATCTACGCACCGTCAAATTGCCTGATTTAGCGTTGATTGGAGACCGCTATAAAGACGCTGAAGTGGACATTTCCCCTGGGCCGCCCCGGGTGGGGAGTTACTTTTTGAAGGACTACCGAGTCACCTTTGATTTCCGCCGGAAACTGCTCTGGCTGGAGTGGTAATCAGGGGGAGACTTTGAAAACGATTCTCAAACCGCTAAAAAATTCATTTCCAGAGTTGCAAAGCACTGCCGGACTTCTATTCTCCAACCTGCTTGTGAAAAATTTCACAAGCGCATTCACCGAGATTTTATGGGTAATTTCTTTCCGCGTTGGACCAATTGGCTGCCTTTGAAGCTGGCCGTCGGGGTCGCATTCATCGCTTTCGGGGTGAGTGTAGGCGTCGCGTACTACTTCACTCCCAAATACACACGAGTAGGCTATGAGCCGACTCAGCCTGTGCCATTCTCCCACAAGATACATGCTGGGCAGCTAGGCTTAGACTGTCGTTACTGCCACTCCTTTGTGGAGAACTCCAGTCACGCCAATGTTCCCACCAACCAGACCTGCTTTAACTGCCATGGTCCAGGCAAGGGCAACATCAAGTCTGCTAGCCCAAAGCTGGAGATGGTCATCAAAGCCCAGGAAACCAAGCAGCCGATTCCGTGGATCAAAGTCCACAAGGCGCCTGATTACGTCTATTTCAATCACAGCGCTCACTTGAATCGCGGCATTTCCTGTCAGTCTTGCCACGGCATGATCAATGAGATGGAAGTCGTCCGTCATGCAGAGCCTCAGTCCATGGGCTGGTGCTTGGATTGCCACCGCAATCCTGAGTTGAAGCTGCGTCCTTTGGATCAGGTGACCAACCTCAATTATAAGCCTGAGCAGCTCGACCGTTCGGCTTTCTATCAGAGTCTGCTCGCTAAGGGCGTGAAGGCTGAAGAAATTGCCGA
>JAOZVT010000720.1 GCA_025869455.1 Prosthecobacter sp. | reverse complement strand
GGTAAATCTGGCCATCCCACCATCCTAGAAGGCCTGGAAGAATTCCGTGAGCACCTCGGTGGAGAACTCACCGTAACTCTAGTTCCCAAAATCGGCCAAAAGCTGGAAGTCCACGAAATGGACCGTGATCTGATCTTGGAGGCCATGAAGGAACTCGGCCAACGTAGCATGGTCTCAGCTTAAGCCAGAGTGACGGCGAAAAAACCTCTCCCTCCCTTTTTTAACCATCATGCGCCTCATTCTCTTTTCCCTCCTGGCTCTTGCCCTGCCCGTTTCCACCAGCCATGCTGCGGACCAAACAGCTCAATCCTTTGAAGGACAGATCACCCTGAAAGTGGGTTACAAGTACCTCCTGAGCATCCCAGAGGGCTACACCGCAAACTCAGAGAAGAAATGGCCACTCCTCGTCTTCCTTCACGGAGCAGGTGAACGCGGTGATGATCTGGAACTGCTCAAAAAGCACGGCCCACCGAAACTCCTCGAAGCTGGGCAGAAGATTGAAGCCATCGTCGTCAGCCCGCAGGTACCTTTGTATAACATCTGGAATCCACATGCTGTCAAAGCCCTGACGGATGAGATCACCCGCACCTATCAGGTGGATAGTTCTCGCATTTACCTGACTGGCATCAGCATGGGCGGGTTTGGCACCTGGGACACAGCTCTTGCCTATCCTGATACTTACGCAGCCATTGTGCCCATTTGTGGCGGTGCAGGAGTCGGGTTTGTCATGGCAGAGCGTATCAAAGACCTGCCTTGCTGGATCTTTCATGGCGATAAAGATGGTGCCGTCTCTGTGGATTTTTCCATCAAGATGCACGGTGCCCTGAAAAAGGCGGGTAGCACGGCCAAACTCACCATTTACCCAGGTGTTGGCCACGACTGCTGGACCCAGACCTATGAGAACACCGAGCTCTGGACTTGGCTCTTTACCCAGAAGAAGTCTTAACTCGCAGCCAGTCTCTCATTCTTCCAATCAAGCCTCCATTACCAGGAAGACTTACCTCACGATCACCCTGGAATCTGGACGGACCAATGTGGGCAGGCGGATCGCATCCCAATTAGCCAAACGTACGCAACCGGCACTCTGACTGCGACCAATCGTCCGAGGAGAGGCAGTACCATGCAGACCAATGCCTGACTTGCTAAGCCCACACCAGATGATGCCCACGGGGCTATTCGGCCCAGGAGGGATCTGATAGGCTTCCTTACCACGCCCCCCACCTTCCAGGAACTGCTTATCATAGCGGAAACTCGGAGTGGTCATCATCGTCTTCACACTCCAGGTGCCCACGGGAATGAACTCTGGCTTCCCCGGGGTAATCGGAAAAGCAGCCAAAAGGTGTTCATCACTGCTGTAAACAGCGGCCATCCGCTCCGTCGTATCCACCACAATCGTGTGGGTACTCAGAGTCGTATCTTTGGGAAAACTCTGCATGGCCTTCACATCCTCAATGCGGAAGGACTTCACATTCGGCACCACCACCACATCTCCCACTTTCAACTTCGTGACGTCCCGTTCTGGATTGCACTTTGTCAAAAAAGTCTCGTCTGTGTGGAAGCGCTCCGCCACCAGTTCCGCGTAGCTGCGGTAGGCCATGTACGGAAAGTTGACCTGCTCCTCCGGCTTGTTCGGCAGTGTCGGGTTCACAAACTTCTCCAAGTCTGGCTTGATCTTAAAAGCCGCAAAGATCACTGGCACCTCCGCCGCCGCAGCCTCCATGACCGGAATCCAATCATAAAGCTCCGCATGACCGTGGGCAAAATTGTAGTTCACCATCGCCTTATAAGTGAACTCCCCCATCGCGCCATCCAGCTTGCCCGGCCCAAACAAATGCGCGTCTAAAAAAATCTGCACCTGCAAAATGGTGTTCGGATCCGCTGGCTCCTGCGCCTCAGGCTCAGCTTCCTGCGCAGCCAAGCTTGCAGAGAACACACCCAAGAAGAGAAAAACGATCCATCGCATGCTCAAGATCATGTCTCAAAAAAATGAACTTGGCCAGAACACGTTGCTACCATCTTACCCCAGCAATCTCCTACCTAACAATTCACACAAAAACTTTTTTCGGAGTCAAAAAAGACATTGGCATCCCAACCGCTCCATGTAGGTAACGGCACGTTATTTCCACATGCTCCTGTCCCCTGACATCCTGCTCGCCTTCGCACTTCCCTCTTCAGCGGAATTGATCGACTCATTCCCGATCATCCTCTCTCTCATCATCATTGAGGGGCTTCTCAGCGTGGACAATGCCTTGGCCATCGCCGCCATGGCCAATCACTTGCCGGAAAAACAAAAGTACTTGGCGCTAAAATTCGGCATTATTGGGGCCTATCTCTTCCGGGGCATCTGCCTGTATTTCGCCGCTGAGATCATTGAGCACCCTTCGCTGAAACTGTGTGGTGCCGCCTACCTCGTTTACCTGATGAGTGAACACTTCACAGGTGCCGGGGATGAAAACAACGACGGCACCCCCGACAGTCCTAACCAACGCGGTTTCTGGCCCACCGTCATCGGCATTGAAATCATGGATCTCAGCCTCAGTGTGGACAACGTCGTCGCCGCAGTGGCCATGAGTCCGAAGCTCTGGGTCGTCTGCACCGGGGTCTTCATTGGCATCCTTGCCCTTCGTTTTGTCGCAGGTGCCTGTATCAAACTGCTAGAAAAGTTCCCCATTCTCGCAGACACTGCTTTTATCCTGATCGGCTATGTCGGCGGAATCCTAGTTTTTGAATTGTTGAGTGATCCCCACAGCGGCTTCCAGATCTTCGATGGCCCTGTCCACGTCGGCACAGGCCGCAAGTTCATCGGCATCGTCATCATCATCGCCATCTCCATCCTCTATGCCAAAGTACCTGCCGTAGAGACTGCCCTGAAGCCACTTTTCAAAACCCTCAAGGTGCCCATGAAATTGATCGCGATGCTCGTCGGTCTCCTCCTCAAAATCATCCTGCTACCCTTCACCTTGATCATCAACCTGATCAAAAACAAAACCACTCAGGGCACTCCGCCAGCGGTGTAGAACAACCTACTCCCCTGAAATTCGCAAAGCATTCTTAACCACCTTTGCATCCAGCCACATGCCGCGATGAATCAACTGATCAATAGCCTCCCGAATAGACTCGAGATGACCAGTTTGCTTAGCTAATATTAAAACACCCAAGGTTCCTGTAACGGATAAACCCAATCGACGCGCGATTCTACGTGCCTTAAGATCATCTAAGATCACCGAATCGATTCCCTCATTTAATGCCGTTTGAATCACGGCAGCTTCGCCCAGATCAATTTCAGAACTAAGCCAACTGTCGATGGCCACTGGCCTCTGCCTGAGATTAAGTTCCTTTGAGGTTTGTACACGGTAGAAGGCATCATCCCTATCATTTCCAGAAGCAAGTTCTCCCAATACCTCATAAGGCACAATGACTTGTCCAAACAATGACGGCAGCAGGCTCAGACCTTGAGGTAAAACAGCATTCAGGTGAATGACTGGGCTAGTATTAACGACGGTCATGCAACTGACGAGCCACTTCCAAATCTTGCTCGATCTCTTCTTCCGGCGTCTGTAAAGACGACACACTCCAACGTCCAATCTCATAGAGAAAATGAACTTTGGGAACTCCCGCTAAATCCGCCGCCTGCCCAGAAGTCAGCCGACCTTGGTCAAAAAGCTTAGCTGCCATAGCCAACCTCGCTTCATGCTCAAACTCACGCACACTCATGTGCAATGACTCAGGCAACGAGTCGGGGTATTCGATGGAAAGGGTATTCATAACCAGCGGTCATAAGCTAATTCTCATCCTCACTTTCGCAAGACTATTTGGAACCCTTGAAGCCCTCCAAGACACTCGTTTCCCGTGCACAGAAGTGCCAACGAGAAATAAAGCTTTAGGAACCATCATTGGCACCCAATTTTAACTTCGGCGGAGAAACGAGACTTAAAGCACCACCCATTGAAATTCAGCGTCTTACGCTGAAACGGCGGCATCCAGACCAAACGCGGTATGAACTGCGCGGGAGGCCGTTTCGATATCGGCTTCCTGGACGATCACAGCGGTCTTGATCTCACTGGTGGAGATCATCAGGATGTTCACACTCACATCAGCCAAAGCTTTGAACATCTTGGCCGCCACACCGCTGTGGCTACGCATACCGATGCCCACCACGCTCAGCTTGGCCACGCCAGATTCTGTGCGCAGAGTCACTTTGTCGCCGAGGTCGGTCAAAATATCGCGCAGGGCTTTCTCCGCCTTCGGCAGATCCACCGCACTGAGGGTGAATGAAATGTCCGTTTCACCATCAAAAGACACGTTCTGCACGATCATGTCGATCATGATGTTCGCACTCGCGATGGCACCAAAAATCACGGAGGAAATGCCCGGACGATCCGGCACATCATCAATCGTGATTTTCGCCTGGTTACGCTCAAGGCTCACGCCACGAACGACGACGGATTCCATGCCGGGTGTTTCTTCTTTCACAAGGGTTCCTGGATTATTGTTGAGGCTGCTGCGCACTTCAAACCGCACGCCAAATTTTTTCGCAAATTCCACACTGCGGCTCTGCATCACTTTGCTGCCGCTGCTGGCCATCTCCAGCATTTCATCATAGCTGATTTCTTCGATCTTCGTCGCGCACTTCACCACGCGTGGGTCGCAGGTGTAAACACCATCCACATCGGTAAAGATCTGGCACAAATCGGCCTTGATCGCCGCCGCCATCGCAATGGCCGTCAAATCGCTGCCGCCACGGCCCAAAGTGGTGATCTCGCCACTGGCCGTCTCACCTTGGAATCCAGCCAGCATCACGATGTTGCCTTCATCCAGCATCTTATGCACCGCGTCGGGCGTGATGTTGACGATACGAGCCTTCGTGTGCATCCGATCCGTCGAAATACCAGCCTGCGCTCCGGTCAGGGACACGGCCTTGCCCCCCAGAGCATTGATCGCCATGGCTGTCAGCGCGATGGTCGTCTGCTCACCCGTGGAAAGCAGCACGTCCATTTCACGCTCACTGGGCTCCTGTTCGGGAGAGACATCTTTGGAAAGTTTGATCAGACTATCTGTCACCCCAGACATGGCAGAGACCACGGCCACCACCTGATTACCGGCGCGCTGCGTCTCCAAGATGCGGCGTGCGCAGTTGCGGATGCGTTCTGGAGTACCGACGGATGTACCGCCGTATTTCTGGACAATAAGGGCCATGAGGAAGGGCGGCGAAAGTGGCACGCCCTGCGGGGGGTGCAAATAAGAAATCAAGTTTGGTTCATCTCACACCCCACCTTCCCTGCAATTTTTCTTCCCAAATCACGATCTTCTCCCTCATCCTCCACCCACCATGCGCGCCCGGCTTCTTCTTCCCTGCCTCCTGTTGCTGACCTCTACCTGCACCCAGGCCCAGACGCCGCGCCCCATGCGGGATCTCAACGGCTACTTCCCATTCACCCAAATCGCCGACACAGCGGCATGGCAAACGCGCCGCGACGACATCGAAAAACACGTCCTCCTGGCCTCTGGGCTCTGGCCCATGCCAGAGAAAACGCCTCTGCAACCCGTCATCCACGGCCGTGTGGAGCGGGAGGACTACACCATTGATCGTGTCTTTTTCCAAAGCCTCCCAGGCCACTTCGTCACTGGCAGCCTCTACCTGCCGAAAAATCGCACGGGGAAAATCCCTGGCATCCTCTGCCCTCACGGTCACTGGCCAGATGGACGCTTCATGGATGTGGGGGCTGAGAGTGAAGCCACGAAAAAGCTCATCGCCACGGGAGCCGAAGAGCGCGAATGCGCCGCCCGCTCCCCACTCCAGGCCCGTTGTGTGCAACTCGCCCGCATGGGCTGTGCCGTGTTCCATTACGATGCGCTCGGTTATGCTGATTCCATCCAGTTCACCACGCACCGCCACGGGTCTGGCACGGAAGGCTTCCTCAGTCCCGCCGCTGATCTCCGCCTTCAAAGCTACTTCGGTCTGCAAACCTGGAACAGCGTCCGCGCGCTGGATTTCCTCATGGGTCTGCCCGGCATTGATCCTTCCCGCATCGGCTGCACCGGAGCCAGCGGTGGCGGCACCCAGACGATGATGCTCACCGGCATTGATCCGCGCATCACAGCCGCCTTCCCCTGCGTCATGGTCTCCACCGCCATGCAGGGCGGCTGCACCTGTGAAAACAGCCACTACCTGCGCATTGGGCAGGGAAATGTGGACATTGCAGCCCTCACCGCCCCACGCCCGCTCGGCATCACTGCGGCGGACGATTGGACCAAAGAAGTGGAAACCAAAGGCCTGCCCGACTTGAAGAATCTCTACGCCATGCTCGGCGTGCCGGATATCCTCACCGCCCACATTGCCACCCAGTTCCCGCACAATTACAACCTGCCTTCCCGGCTGGCCATGTATGAGTTTTTCAACAAGCATTTCCAGTTAGGCCAAAAAAGCCCCATCCAAGAACGCGACTTCATTTATTCCACCCATTCAGATCTCACCGTCTGGACT
>JAOZVT010000719.1 GCA_025869455.1 Prosthecobacter sp. | reverse complement strand
CTCCGCACGGCCCGTGAGGTGGAGGCGATGCAGGATGAGGCTGGCCTCGATGGTCTTGCCCAGGCCCACTTCATCCGCCAAAAGCACACGTGGCACGAGACGGCTGGCCACTTCACTGGCGATGTACATCTGATGCGGCAGCAGATCCACCCGACCGCCGCTGAAACCGCGGACCGGAGACTGGCGCATGGCCGCACGGCGCTTCATGGCCTCAATGCGGACATCAAAGGTGCGCAGTTCATCGATCTGGCCAGCCAGGAGACGGTCTTCTGGCTTGCTAAAGCTGATGGTGTCTGAAAGCTCGGCCTCGCTGACTTCACGCTCGGTGCCGATGTAAAAAAGCATGCCTTTGCGCTCTTCGACAGACTCCACCTCCAGCGATTTGCCATCGTGGGTTTTGATCGTATCGCCAGCCATGAAGTGTACACGGCGGAGAGGAGCGGTCTTCATGGCGAACTGGCGGTGTTCGCCTGCGGCTGGAAAATAAATTTCCACGCGGCCAAACTCGGCCTTCATCACCACACCGAGTCCGAGTTCAGGTTCACTATCGCTTACCCAGCGTTGTCCAGGGAGAGGTTGTTCCATTGCTAAAAGAAAAAAGGGGCAGCGATGGTAGGGGCGATGCGGCGGAGTGCAAGAGGTTTACTCTTTTACACTGGGAACGTGTCATCAAAGGCCCAGAACTGGCCTGCACGCCCACTTGCCCTCTGGCGCAGGCGGGGCTAGCGTGTCAGTTCTCCTTTTTTGACTGTGAAGCCTTACTACATCACCACCGCCATTGATTACACGAACGCGCCGCCCCACATCGGTCACGCCTATGAAAAGGTGCTGGCAGACGCGATGGCCCGCTTTCAGCGTCTGAATGGACGCGAGGTCTATTTCCTGACGGGTGTGGATCAGCACGGTCAAAAGGTGCAGAAAAAAGCCGCTGAAGTGGGGCTTTCGTCCGAAGATTTTGTGGGCAGCATCACCCCGCATTTCATCGCCCTGTGGGACAAGCTGAATGTGCGCTACGATGGCTGGGCCGCCACAACGGACCCGATGCATAAACGCGTGGTGCAGACCATGCTGCAAAAGCTGCACGACTGCGGCCAGCTCTACAAAAAGGCTTACACGGGCTTTTACAGCGTGCGTCAGGAACAATTCCTGACGGACAAAGAACGCGGCCCGGACGGCAACTTCGGCGAGGAGTGGGGAGAGGTACAGGAACTGGAGGAGGAAAACTGGTATTTCCGCCTGAGCGATCACGTGGAGTGGCTGAAAGGCTACATCAAGAGCCACCCGGATTTCATTTTCCCAGAGCATCGCGCTAGCTCCGTGCTGAACGCGCTGGAAGGCACCCCGCAGGATCTATGCATCAGCCGCCCGATCGAGCGTCTGAGCTGGGGTATTCCCCTGCCCTTTGATGAGCGTTTTGTGAACTATGTGTGGTTTGATGCCCTGACCAACTACATCAGCTTCGCTGGTTATCTGGCGGATGAATGTGGCAACAAGGGCCTGCCTGATTTCAGCACGCTGTGGCCATCGGAAGCCCACGTCATTGGCAAAGACATCCTGGTCCCCGCCCATGCGGTTTACTGGCCGATCATGCTGCACGCGCTGGGTTTCAGCGATGAACAGATCCCGCGTCTCATTGTCCACGGTTGGTGGAATGTGAAGGGTGCGAAGATGAGCAAGAGCCTGGGCAATGTCATTGATCCCAATGTGCTCGCAGGTACCTTCACGCCTGATGGTCTGCGCTATTATCTGATGCGTGACATTGCTACGGGTTACGATGCTGACTTCAGCGATGAACGCATCATCATGTCGTATAACAAAGAGTTAGCTGGTGGCCTGGGCAACCTGCTGAACCGCAGCATCAACATGGCGCAAAAATACCGCGCGGGTGTACTGACACCGGGCAGCTATGACGATGCCGAAAATGCGACCCTGCGCCAGACGGTGACGGATGCGCTACCTGCCTACATCGAAAGCATGAGCACCTGGGGCATCCATGATGGCATTGCCGCCGCGTGGAAGATCGTCACGGCTGCCAACGCCTATGTGGACAGCACCAAGCCTTTTTCCCTGGCCAAAGATCCTGAGCAAGCTGCCCGCCTGGACAGCGTGCTCTATCATCTGGCCGAGGCCTGGGTACACCTCAGTGTGCTGCTGAATCCGATCATGCCGACGGCCATGGCCACGGCCCGTGCCCAGATCGGCTGGGAATTGCCAGAAGGTTTCCAGCTCAAGGATCTGCACTGGGGCATGCTCAAGGATGGGCACCAGCTCGGCACACCAGTGCCTCTCTTCCCGAGACTGGAGATCGCCGCTGCCGAGTAATCTCCCATGCCCGCCCTCGACTACGCCAGCATCCTCACCGTCGTCCTGCCCGTGTATCTCACGATGGCAGCCGGTGCCACGGTGAGGAAGCTGGGCATCCTGCCGCGTGAGGCGGATGCAGGCATGATGAAGCTGGTGGTGACCCTGCTCACCCCCAGTCTGATCTTGGAACGCGTCGTCGGGAATGAAGCCGTGATGCACCCGATGCCGGTCCTTGTGGCTGCGAGTTTGGGCTATGCGCTGGTGGCCCTGGGCATCACGATTTCCTACTTTGCGGCCCCTTTGATCGGCCTGCAAAAGCATGAGGGTCGCCGCACTTTTGCTGTGGCCTGCGGCATGCAGAACTACGGGTTCGTGGCCATCCCCATCGTCACCGCTTTGTTTCCTGAAAAGGGCACGCTGGGAGTCATGTTCACCTTCACGTTAGGCGTGGAACTGGCCTGCTGGACGGCGGGGGTCGGGCTGCTGACAGGCCTGGGCAAAGCCCCCTGGAAACTGGCCATCAATCCACCGGTGATCACCATTTTGTTCTCCCTGCTGCTGAACTTCACCGGACTGCACGCCTACATCCCCGATGTGATCCACCTGACGCTGGGCATGATGGGAGCCTGCGCCGTTCCACTGGCCGTCATCATCATCGGTGCTTCCATCGCCGATATTTGGGGCCAGGAACGCATGCGCTGGTCCGTGGCCCTGCTCGCCCCGGTGCTGCGGCAATTCATCATCCCGATTGCCTTCCTCGCCGCTGCTTTCTACCTGCCCTTGGAGCGGGAACTGAAGCGCATCCTGATCGTCCAAGGGGCCATGCCCAGCGCCGTCTTCACCATCATGATCGCCCGCCACTACGGTGGCCATGCCCCCACCGCTGTACAATGCGTGCTGGCTACGACCGTGGTCAGCCTGATCACCGCGCCCATGCTCATTGCCTGGGCGCTGAAGAGCTTGAGTTTGTGAAATGCAGGCTTGAGGCCGGCATCTTCAAGAAACGGTGGGATGTCGGGCCGCTCCTCACCCCAGCCCTCTCCTCTCGGAGGAGAGGGAGGGCGTCTTTTAGGCCTGCTATATTGCAGACCAAACGACATTCCCTCTCCCTCAGGATTGCGAAGCCGTAAAGCGAAAGGCCCCGAGGATGGCGCTCACCCCATAAACTCACTCTACCTAACAACTGACTTGCTCACCGCTCCACACTGAGTTCCAGCTTGTTAGTGTCAGGCTTGATTTCCACGACCCAGGCACCTGCGCCGGGTTTTTGTTCCGTTGTGGTTACTGTGCCATCTGGAGTGTCCAGCCCCGGCACATCGGCAGCACTGTAGCTGACTGTCAGGGTACCCTTGCCGACCACGGGTCCGGTCTTGGCATCCAGCTTGAAATTGCCCTTCATGACCCGTGCACAGGCCACCGCAGCGGAGGGATCTTCGGGCGTGAAGACCACACTGCCCCAGCTCACAGGCGTGCCATTCACGGTGACTTTCCCAGACACAGCCGCGCGTGGGGCTGGGCTCAAAAAGCCCTGGTTGCGCAGCCAATCCCGCAGATGCCCGCTCCAAGTTCCCAGCACAGGATCCCCTAGAAACAGGCCCACACCATGCGGCCCTGGACGGTAGCAATGCAACTCAGCAGGCACGCCATTTTTCCGACAAGCCAAGTAAAAGCTCACCGCATTCTCCGCAGGTACCACCGTGTCTTCATCGGTCTGAAAAAGGAAGGTCGGTGGCGTTTGCGGAGTCACCCGCAGGTTCGTGCTGACTTGGCGCGCCAGCTCATCGCTGTCATTCGGGCCTAACAAATTTTTGCGTGAACCCGAATGCGCAAATTCATCGATCATCGAGATCACCGCATAGGTAGGCGCGGCCACATCCGGTCTCGCGCTGACTTCATCCACCGCATCATGGGTCATGCCGTCCAGCTTTTCGTCGAATAATGTCGCAGCCATGGAACTGAGATGACCACCTGCGGAAAAGCCGATGACACCGATGCGCTGCGGATCAATGCCATACTGGGCCGCATTGGCCCGCACGTGACGGATGGCACGCTGCACGTCCATGAGCTGGATGGGATAATGATAACCCTGACTGCCTAACCGATAGTGCAATACAAAGGCCGAGACTCCGAGGCCATTGAACCACTTCGCCACCTGAGTGCCCTCATGATCTGCCGCCAGGCCTCCATAACCACCGCCAGGGCAGACGACAAATGCCGCGCCATTGGCCTTCTCCTTAGCTGCCTGCCAGACATAGACAAAAGGTTGATCCTTATCCTCATCTCCCTTGGCCCCAGGGGCTCCTTGAGGCCATAGACGAACCTTCGCAGGCTCGGCGGCATGGCCGACCTGTGAACTGACAATGAGAAACAATCCGAGAACGCTAAGAAGACGTGACATGACAGACTTCTACGCAAAATCCGCCCGAAACTTCAAGACTTCTGTGCGCCGCGCCAGCGTTTCCAGGCATAGACCAGAAAATGCCCCAGCCCGCTGAACCTGTATTCCGGGTCCACCCAGTGCTGGATCACATAAAACGCGAAGTAATAGGCGCGGCAGAATCCCCAGACACAAAACCCCAGCAGCAGCGCCACCCGCCAGCTCCCGTGCTCAATCAAAAGAAGGCCAGCCGACATCCCCCCAATGAGCAGAAACAAGATGCCTTTCAGCCACATCGTCTTGGTGCTTTGGAGGTCTTTCATGCGTTGGATAGACTCCGAAGACGAGGGTCTTGCTGGAAAAAATGTTTTCATTCAGCCGATCACACGCGGCAGCGTCCTGGAGTGCGGTGGCAGAGAGGCCAGGAGTTCCTGGCCTCGACGACACCGCTTTCGCCGAAGTGATAGATGTCGCAAGCCTTTCCACGCCTTGAGTCTTTTGTGCGCTCGAGCTCGCTTGTCATTGAGTCACCATTCACTCCGCAAAGAGCGGTGTGGCGCTAACGCTTCCCACCGCACTCCAGGACGCTCCGCGACTGCGGCACCAAAGATATTTCCATGTTAGGGTGGGAACATGGAAACATTTTCAAATGCCACCTTGGGAGACCTCACTCCACCCTCAGGTAATCCAGGGCAAACATCATCGCGGGTTTGGCGGTGGGGTTGCTGCCTTGGATCGTTACTTCCAGGGTGTGATCTCCGGGTTGGAGATCGAACTCGCCGAGGAGGAGTTCTTTCGTATTCACGACAGCGGGGTCGTAGAGGTCCACGGGGCCTAACAAACTATCTTGACCATCCACCTTCAGCGTCACGATGCCATAGTTAGGCGCTTTGGTGAAGACAGCCTGGACTTTCTGTTTACCACCCTTGGCCACGGGAAAGATGACTTGGAGCTTTTGGCCCACTTTCGCATCGGTCCACCAGAGGTGCTTGCCGCCGCTCCAGTGACCGGCTTTGAAGTTACCCATGTTTTGCACCCTCACTTTGCCGCCTGTGGCATCGACGTGGAGGTCTTCTCCCTCCAGGGTTCCAGCGGCTTTGGGTGCGGTAGCAGGCACGTAGGCGCTGGGGCCTGAGGACTCGGCTTTGCCACCGCCTGCATCGCTTTGCAGATACTTCACCAAATCCAGTACGGAGGCAGGTGGCAGGGCATCAAAGAGACCCTCCGGCATGGTACTGACCTTGGCGATCTCGCGGCTTTTGATCTCGGCTTTGTTGAGTGTGAATTCGATGCCGCCGGGCATGGCGATCTGATAAACCTGAGCGGTCTCTTGCTTGACGATGCCACTCATGACTCGCCCGTCATTCATGGCGAAGATGTTGAGCTGGTAGTCTTTGCCAATGAGAGCATTGGGGTCCAGGACGTTGTCGAGGAGGTAATCCAGGTTGGCGCGATTGCTGCCGGTGAGTTCCGGACCGACCTTCTGCCCCTGGCCAAAGAGCTGATGGCAGGTGCCGCAGGTGGCGGAGAAGATCATCTTGCCCTTGGCCGGGTCCGCGCCTTTGAGGGCACCAGGAGTCAGCAGGGCCAGATACTTGGCACGCTTCTCCGGCAGGTCCGCTTTGCTAGCATTGGTCGCGCCCCAGACCTGATGGATCAGGGTGGTGACCTCGGCATCATTCAGGGACTGCAACTGGCGGATGAGGAAGGGTGATAGAGCCGTACTGGGCACCTGTTTGTCTCCCACAGCCTTCAGCAGGGCCTTGGCACCAGCGGAGGAGGAAGCCAGCGTACTGAT
>JAOZVT010000718.1 GCA_025869455.1 Prosthecobacter sp. | reverse complement strand
TTCGCCGATGACCCACAGATTTACCTAAGCTTAACAAAAATCTTTCTCACGCCTTCATCCTTGCCACGCCCGCCGCTCTGCCGATAATCCGCATTTCTTTGCCGAACCCCCTATGGCCCAACCGTTTCTCACACAGGACTTTCACATTCGCTGGTCCTCTCTCGACTCCGCTTGCATCCAGGCTGACATCAGCACGGCTATTGAGCAGGCTGAAACCAATATCAATCACCTGATCGAACAAGATCGCGGCAAGATGGACTTCGATAGCGTGGTCCTAGCTTTGGATGAGTCCACCCGCAGTCTCAATGAAGCCTGGGGTCTCGTTCAGCATCTGGATGCCCTCTGCAACTCGCCTGTACTTCGTGAGGCCTACAATGCCATGCTGCCGCAGGTGAGTGCCTTTTACGCAAAGATCCCCCTCAATGAAGATCTCTGGGACCTCATTGAAACTTACAGCAAGACGGAAAAAGCCCGCGATCTGCCGCCCATACACAAACGTGCGTTGAAGGAGACCATGGAGAGTTTCATCCAGGCTGGTGCCGACTTGCCGACGGAGAAAAAGAAACGTCTGGAAGAGCTGGAATCTGAACTCTCTCAGGCCACTCAGAAGTACTCTGAAAACGTCCTGGATTCGACCAACAAATGGGAGTTCATCATCACGGATGCGGCACGTCTCAAAGGCATGCCCGCTTCCGCCATTGAAGCCGCCCGTGCTGAAGCTGTCGCCAAAGGCCTAGGCACCCCCGAAGAACCGCAGTATCGCATCACACTCAAAGCTCCATCCATGATTCCCGTCATGGAATACGCTGAAGATGAAGCATTGCGCAAAGCCGTCTGGGAAGGCTCCACAAGCGTTGGCCGTGGCGGAGAACACGACAACACGGAGCTGATCTGGAAAATCCTACGTCTGCGTCACGAAAAAGCCCAGCTCATGGGCAAGGCCAACTTTGCGGATCATGTGCTGCAACAGCGCATGGCCAAAACCGGCCAAAATGCTCTGAACTTCATTGAGAATCTTCACACCAAGGTCAAAGGTGCCTTTGATCGCGAGACGATCCAACTTCAGGAATACCGTGCGGATGCCGTCGGCCAAGCGGCCGATCTCTTGCAGCCCTGGGAAGTCGGGTATTGGGCCGAAAAACAGCGCAAGGCTGAATACGACTTTGATGAAGAGGAACTCCGCCCCTACTTCCCGTTAGACCGAGTCCTAAGCGGCATGTTCCGCTTGGCTGAAATGGTCTTTGATCTGCGCATCGTCGGACGTGACGTGGTGCATTTCCCTGCGGGCGAATCTGGCCCAGCCAGCACCCAACCGGGAGAACTCGGCCCTGTCGAAGTTTGGCACTCTGATGTCAAATTCTATGAAGTGCGTAACGAAAAAGGTGTCCACATCGGTTCCTTTTACGCAGATTGGCATCCACGCGACTCCAAACGCGGCGGTGCCTGGATGAACTACCTCAAAGCAGGAGTCCCCCCGAGTGGCGAACGTGATCGCCGTCTGCACCTGGGCCTTATCTGTGGCAACATGACCCCTCCTGTGGATAGCAAGCCCGCTTTGCTGACCCATGATGAAGTCTGCACCGTCTTCCATGAGTTCGGCCACTTATTGCATCAATTGTTAGGCAATGTCGAAATCCCTTCCCTCAATGGCGTGAATGTCTATTGGGACTTTGTGGAGTTGCCCTCCCAGATCATGGAGAACTTCTGCTGGGAACGTGAAAGCCTGGACCTCTTTGCCCGACATCACGAAACGGGGGACGCCATTCCTGCACGCCTGCTGAAAAAGGTGCTCGCTGCCAAAAACTACCGCAGCGCCAGTGACATCGTGCGCCAGCTAGCGCTGGGCAAGCTGGACCTTGAGCTGCACATGCACCACGCCACGGATGTGGATGCTGACTTGGATCAGCTTTCACGCCAATTGCTGAAGCCCTACCTGATGCCACTGAAAACGGAAGCACCGTCCATGGCGCGTCGTTTTGGCCATCTCTTCAGCAGCCCTGTGGGTTATGCCGCCGGCTATTACAGCTACAAATGGGCTGAAGTTCTGGATGCGGATGCCTTCACCCGCTTCCAGCATGAAGGCGTCCTCAATCCCAAAGTCGGTCGTGACTTCCGAGACAAGGTCCTTAGCAAAGGCAACTCCGAAGACCCCGCCAAGCTGTTCCGTGACTTCATGGGCCGCGATCCCGATCCTATGGCGCTGCTCATCCGGGCTGCCCTGGCGTGATCTCGAGGATCACCAGCCGCAGAGCTTCCACCATCTGAGTCAACTCGGCTTCTGTCACCGCCAGCGGTGGCATGAGCACGATGGTATCCACCACGGGACGCGTCAGCAGACCATGCTTACGCGCGGCGAGACAGGTCTTCACGCCCATCAAATGCTCCGGTGCAAAAGGTCCAATCTCAACGCCTGCCACCATCCCACATTGGCGGATATCCATCACTGCCGGGAGTTCACGCAAAGAGTCTAACAAAGCCGTGAAGTGACTGATCTTGGCAGGCAAAGCCTCCATCACGCGCTGCTCTCGAAATACCTGCAAGCTACCCAAGGCTGCCGCACAACCTAGCTGATTGGCGGTATAACTATGGCCGTAATAAAAGGCACGGCCAGGGCCAAGAAACCCTTCGAATACGCGCTCAGTGGTCATGGTCGCTGCCAACGGCAGATAGCCGCCCGTGATGCCTTTGGCCAGGCACAGAAAGTCCGGCACCACCTCTTCATTCTGGCAGGCAAACATTTTCCCTGTGCGGCCAAAACCCGTCATGACCTCATCCAGAATGAGCAAAACATCACGCGCCTTGCACCAATCGCTGAGACTCCGCAGCATCCCCTTGGGCCACAGCCGCATGCCCGCGCTGCCTTGGATCAAAGGCTCAATGATGGCACCTGCCAGACGTGAGATTTCTTCTTCTGTCAAAGCCTGCAACGCGGTAAAATCGGCAATGCGCAGCACCCGATAACCAAAGTCATTGCCACTGCCTTTGAAAATGGGAATCCCCCCCACACTCGCCGCCCCCAAGGTATCGCCATGATAAGCCCGATCAAAAGTCAGAATGGTATCCCGCTCAGGATGACCATTTTGCTTCCAATACTGCAAGGTCATGCGGATGGCGCATTCGATGGCCGTCGATCCATTGTCCGAAAAGAAGACCCGACTCAGCGGGCCTCCTGGCAATAAGTCCACCAATTGCCGCCCAAGCTGAATGGCTGGTTCATGGGTAAAACCCAAAAAGGAAGTGTGCGCCACCTGATCCAACTGCGCACGAATCGCGGCATTGATCGTGGGATGGTTATGACCATGAATGTTCGTCCAAATGGAGCTGTTGCCGTCCAAGTATTGGTTACCCTGCTGATCCGTGAGGTAACACCCCTGCCCCGACACCAACATCATCGGGTCATGCGCATCATCACACCACGCCTGCATCGGCGTGAACGGATGCCAAAGGTGGCGTTTTTCAGTCTGAAGGAGGGAGGTCATGGAGGAAGCAGACATCTTCGTGAGATAGCCAGCACGTAGCACGCAGTTCACATACTCTCCACGATGAATCTCTGCCGTTAATCTTCTAGCAAGGCATTTACATGCGCGGTCACCGCGCTGGCTAAACCGCTGAGATTGTAGCCGCCTTCCAGTACGGAGATAAGCCGGCCTTGGCAGTGTTCATCGGCAGCGGCCATGAGCAGGTGGGTCAGTTCTGAGAAATCGGCATCGGTGAGTTTAAAGTTCCCCAAAGGATCATCCACGCGGGAGTCAAAACCGGCAGAGATCATGATGAGGTCTGGTTTGAAACGCGCGATTTCGGGAAGGAGCTTATCCCGAAAGGCTGCTCCGATTTCCTTGATTCCAGCGCCTGCGGCAAAGGGAAAGTTCAGGGTGCAGCCCTTTCCCTTCCCGCCACCTGTTTCCTCAGCATGACCGGTGAAAGGATACCAGGGCGACTGGTGACTGCTGGCAAAGAGGACGCTGCCGTCTTCATAGAAGATGTCCTGGGTGCCATTGCCATGATGCACGTCCCAATCCACGATGAGCACTTTGGCGGCATCATGTTTTTTTTGCGCATGGCGGGCACCGATGGCGATGTTGTTGAAGAGACAAAAACCCATGCCTTGGGACGGACGCGCGTGATGTCCCGGCGGACGCACGGCACAAAAAGCGCGGGTTAGTTTCCCTGTCATGACAGCATCCACGGCATTCAGCACTGCACCCACGGCATGCGTCGCCACTTCATAGCTCTTTTCACAGATTTGGGTATCGCCCGTACTGAGCGTATCCAACCCCGCAGCGATTTCATCGCGCGCGAGTTCGATGTAATGGCGAGGATGGCAAAGTTCGATCTCAGGGATCTCCGCCGCGCGACTGGGGATGGCGGCTAATTTTGGCAGCAGCCCCGATGAGGTCAGCGCATTCATGATGGCCGTGTACCGAGCGGGGCTTTCAGGATGACCGGGTCCGGGATCATGATCGGTATATCGGGGGGCGAGATGCAGGCCGGTCTTCATAGCGAAATGATTTTTGGGAGGCTAAACAAGTTTTTCAGGATTAACCAGAAAGGCGAGCCATCTTTTCAGCCGCCACCATCTGACCTCCATCATGCCCATTGCCCTCGACACCCCGCTTTCTGATGTCCCTGGCATGCCTACACGCATGGTGAAGGCCTTGGCCAAAGAGCAGGTGAATGTGGTATCGGATGTCTTGTGGTGGCTACCTTTTCGTCATGAAGATCGGCGGCGCATGGAAGGTGCCAACATTCAGCCCAGCGAAATCCCAGCCTGCTATCAGGTGGAGGTGACGAAAACGGGAAACAAATACTTCGGGGCTAGACGTGGTGCCGGTTTGTTTGAAGCGCAGGTGGAGCCGCTCGGCGGAGCTGCCATGGGCGGACTATTGACGCTGCGCTGGTGGAACATGCCGTTCATGAGTCGCGCGATCGCCGAAGGGCAATCCCTGATCGTTTATGGCAAAGTGAAGGAGTTCAAAGGGCGACTCCTGATGGACCATCCTGAGTATGAAGTGCTGGGAGATGATGAAGAAACGGCCACGATCCACAGCGGACGCATCACTCCCGTCTATCGCCTCAAAGCAGGTGTCACCCAGAAGACGCTGCGCACAGCCACGTGGCATGTCATGCAGGCTTTGGCAGATGACTTCACCACGGATATCCTGCCGCCCCCCAGCCCGCAGGGTGAGTTTGCGGGCTGGAGTCGCGCCCGAGCCATTAAAGCGGTGCACTTTACGCAGACGATGGAGGATTTGGAAAAGGCCCAGCGATACCTGGCCTTGGAGGAATTTTATGGCTACCAGCTCAGGGTCGTTCGCCGTCGTCGTGCGGTACTGGAGTCGGGCGGTCATGCCCATGTGGCGGGTCCTTTGGCCAAAGAATTCGAAGCCTCGCTGCCCTTCCAGATGACCGGGGCGCAGAAGCGATCTCTGGAAGAAATCCAGCGCGACATGGCCAGCAATGCGCCCATGAATCGCCTGCTGCATGGCGATGTGGGCAGTGGCAAAACGGTGGTGGCTTTTGCTGCCATGCTGGGGGCCGTGGAGTCTGGCAAGCAAGCGGCCCTGATGGCACCGACACAAATCCTGGCGGAGCAGCATTTCAATACCGCCCGCAAGTGGCTGGAACCGCTTGGGTTAAACGTAGCTCTCCGCACCGCTAATCGCGCCGAAGAAGGCGGCACCGAGTTATGGAGCGCACGCGTCCCGCGTGCTGTTTCTCGCGTCTCGCGGGAAACCGTTCGAGGCCCAGAGATCGTCATCGGCACGCATGCCCTGCTGCATGATGCCGAGCTGGTGCATAATCTGGGGTTGGTGGTGATTGATGAGCAGCACAAGTTCGGCGTGGCTCAGCGGGCGCGTTTGATCCAAAAAGGCAATACGCCCGATGTGCTGGTGATGACAGCCACTCCGATTCCCCGCACGCTGACGCTCACGGTTTATGGGGATCTGGATGTCTCGACCATCGATGAACGCCCCAAGGAGCGAGGCAAGATCATCACCAAAGTACGCTCGTCCAAAAAACAGGCTGAAGCCGCCAAATTTCTCAAGGAACAACTGGAGGAAGGGCGGCAGGGGTACCTTGTTTTCCCATTGATCGAAGAATCAGAAAAGCTGGATGCCACAGCTGCTAAAAAAGGGCATGAAGAATGGAGCAAACTTTTGCCACACTTCCAGGTAGGCCTCCTGCATGGCAAGCTAAGTGCTGAAGAAAAAGATCTGGTGATGCGGGACTTCCGCGCAGGCAAACTGGACGTACTTGTTTCCACCACGGTGATCGAAGTAGGCGTGGATGTACCCAATGCGACCGTGATGTACATTCACAATGCGGAGAGGTTCGGACTAGCCCAGCTGCATCAGCTGCGGGGTCGCATTGGCCGTGGCGAGCACACCTCCTACTGCGTGCTCTTTGTGAAAGACAAAGATGAGGAGGCCAAGTCACGGCTGGCCATCATGGAGGAGACGACGGATGGATTCCGCATCTCTGAGGAAGATCTGAAACGTCGCGGCCCTGGCGATGTTCTGGGCAAAGCC
>JAOZVT010000717.1 GCA_025869455.1 Prosthecobacter sp. | reverse complement strand
CTCAGTGCCGTCTGGATTGAAGCATAGCTTCGCGGTAGGCATCGGTTTGTTTCTGGCCTTCATTGGACTGTATGAAACAGGCATCGTGACGAGCTTTGTCACGGGCATGCCCACGCAGGCTTTGCCAACCGGGGCTGGCGGATTGCTAGCAGCTCCAGCGGTCCCGGTGAAGATCGGAGATCTGCATGATCCGCAGGTGCTGCTGGCCATCTTTGGCTTTTTGCTGATGATCGTGCTCATGATTCGCAAGGTGCGTGGCGCTTTGCTGATCGGCATGGCTGTGACGGCCTTACTCGGTGGCTTGTTAGGCTTTGGGCAGGCTCCAAAAGCCATGGCCGCCCTGCCTTTTGTGGGTGATTATGATTTGAGCGCCATTGCCTTCAAATTGGACATCCTCGGCGTGCTCAAGCTGAGCTTCCTACCCGTGTTGCTAACGCTCTTTTTGATGAGTTTTCTCGACACGCTCGGTACCTTGACGGGGCTAGGGGCGGCCTCAAACATGCTGGATGAGAAAGGCAGCTTTCCGGAGATTCAGCGTCCCATGCTGGTGGATGCGGTGACCTGCATGTTCAGTGGTTTGGTCGGCACCTCCACCAGTGGTGCGTACATTGAATCGGCCACAGGCATTGGAGAAGGGGCCCGCACGGGATTGGCCGCTCTGGTGACAGCGGGCTTGTTTGCCCTCTCGCTGTTTTTCATCCCCTTGATAGAGCCTTTGCAGCATCTGCGCTTTGCCTATGGGCCAGCTTTGATTGCCGTGGGTGTGCTGATGATGGGCTCAGTGAAGCGGATTGATTTTGATGACCTCACGGAGTGGGTGCCTGCCTTTGTGACCATCGTGATGATGCTCTTCACCTACAACATCGCCAATGGCCTAACGGCTGGGTTTGTGGTTCATCCTGTTTTAAAACTGGCCACCGGACGCGGGAGGGAACTGAATGCGGGAATGGGAGTGCTGGCCGTTCTGTGCACAGCCTACTATGTCTTTGGCCTAATTCACTGAGGTTGAGTGCTTGTATTCAAGCCTGCCATTATTTCCTATTGGGTAGTCCATCACCTAGCTGGTGAATATGCTTTTTTAGCCTTTTGTGCAGCTTTGAACAGCAAGACTTTCCTTTGTACTTCAATGGGGTGGCACAACCCCAAATAAGGGATTAAGATGGTTAGCCCCTAACCCCCAGATTCGTCCCGCTTGGTGCTTTGCACCGCTAGGCAGGCGATTCGTCCCCCTATCTGGTCGCATGTTTATTCCTTCTTCGTTAGCCTGTTTTCTCTCAGATTTCGTCCATACTTCATCCAAAGGTATGCTGCGCCAAACGTGGTTATGCGCGGGCCTCCTTGGATTGTTCGCTGCTAACAGCGCAGCGGCGACCCTGAATTTTGACAATGATGGTGATAATGCCAATGGCATCACAGATGGGAATACGAGCGGATGGAATACGACGGCTTCTAACAAACCTTGGTATGACTCTGTATCCGGCACCTTTGTGGCATGGCCCAATACAAACGCAGACATAGCCATTTTTGGGGGAGGCAGTTCTGGCACTGCGGGCAACATCACGGTGGGGACGGTGACAGCCAATGGCATGACGTTTAATGCCCCTTTTGCAGGCACTTACGCTTTGAACGGCGGCACCATTACTCTGGATGGAGTCGCGCCCACGATCACAGCGAACACGGATATTCAGATCAATTCGAAAATGCTGGCCACTTCCTTGATCAAGGAAGGCACGAATAAACTGGTGGTGAACAATACTGGCAACAGCCTCGGGGCAGTGACGGTGAATGCGGGGCTGTTTGACATCTTCTTAAAGCTGGTGACCACCGATTTTGTGGTCGGGACCAATGGTCGTTTTGACACCCATTCAGGGACGACCTGGAGTATGGATTCGCTGACCTACAATGGTACGGCCACTTCCCAATTTGGAGCTTACAGCACGAGCAGTAACTACACCATCGGTGCTGGGGGTTTAAGCGTGAGTGCAGGCACAATCAATGTGATTACGGGTACCATAGATACCATCACGACCAAGCTGACACTTCAGGGTAATATCAACGTGACAGGAACAGGCACCACCACTCTGGGAAGTTCTGGATCAGGCACGGAACTGCTGGATCTGGATGGAGGGGTGCGAACCGCCACGGTTGCTACCGGAAAAACCTTTGTTTTGAATGTGCCCACCCAAAACGGAGGACTCCAAAAAGAAGGAGCAGGCACGATGCAGATCTCTTCTGCCAATACGTATGCCCTCAATACGGTGGTGAATGCCGGGACTCTGAAAATGAGCGGCGCGGGCACATTAGGAGATACCACCAATGACCTGACCGTGGCTACCGGAGCCACACTGGATTTAGGTGGTACCAGCCAAACGGTGGATGTGCTGGATGGAGCCGGGACCGTGACTAACACCAGCACAACGACAGGCACTTTGACCATCGGGAGCAATGGCGGCAGCGGCACCTTTGATGGAACCATCACGGGCACTTCAACCAACAAGGTGGCCATCATCAAAACAGGCGCTGGTAGCCAGACCTTCACCGGAGCTAGCACTTACAGCGGCGGAACAACCCTGGAGAGCGGTACTTTGATTGCCTTGGACACGACCGTTTATGGCACAGCGAGCCAAGTTAAGAAAGCCTTTGGCACAGGTACACTGACTCTAAACGGAGGTGTCCTCCAAGTGCGGGCGAATGGCACAGGTTCGGCTGATGCTGAAACTTTGGCCTTTAATAACAACACAGTGATCGGGGGAGATGTTAGCATTGATATTGCCCGCGTAAGCGGCAGTGGAACGACAAAGACCGTCAGGTTTGGCAGCTTAACCATGGGTGCACAAACGCTCTCGGTAAATGCCCCGAACGGCTATGTTTTAGAGTACAATGTCGAATCCACCTTGACTGGTAATGCGGTGATGGATGTGCAAACAGGAACGCTCAACCTGAATAAAGGCATCACTGGCGCTTATTCGATTACCAAAAATGGTACAGGTCGTCTGACGATTCGCGGAGGCAGCTTTGGAGACTTCAACATCAATGCCGGCATCGGAGATATTTATGCCAACACCACCTCCAAAAATGTGACCATCAGTGGCACCGGCATCATGGACACGCATTCGGGTACGACTTGGACCATGGATTCCCTGACCTATGACAGTACGGCCTCCTCAGGTTTCAGTTCCTTCTCCAGCAACAGTGTTTATACCATCGGCACGGGTGGACTCAGCATGAGCACCAATGCGACCATCACCGTTCTGGCTCAAAATGCCGGTATCACCAACAAGGTGGTGCTGAAGGGAGATGCCACCATCACAGGCAATAGCTCCATCGTCATCAACACGGCAGCCTCGACCCTCGGCACCATGCTCTTTGATCTGGATGGCGGCACGCGCAGCTTTGACATTGCTTCAGGAAGGACCTTCACCCTGAGCATCCCCACCCAGAACGGTGGCATCACCAAGACAGGGGATGGCACGATGAATCTCACTTTGGCCAATACTTACGCGGGGAATACGACCATTCAGGCTGGGACATTCAAGCTCTCCGGCAGCGGTGGGATTGATAGTTCTGCCGTTATCAGCGTCGGCACAGGTGCCTTTTTTGATGTGGCCTCGCTGCCGTCTTACACCGTCCAAAATGCCCAGAAGCTCGAGGGTGGTGGCACAGTGACCGGATCGGTGACAGCGGACACTGGCTCTATCTTAGCCCCGGGTACGACGGGTGGAGATGAAGTGCAGGCACTGACCATTTCTGGTGATCTGACCCTGGTGAGCGGTTCCAAAATCATCCTGCAACTTTCCAATCTGGGCGGGAACGATCTACTCAATATCACCGGAGATTTCATTCAGGACACGGGTGCACAGATCGTGGTGGAACCGGGAGATTTCGTGCCGACTTCTGGGCAAAGCTTTGATCTGTTGGATTGGGGAAATTTGTTGGCCGTTTCGTTTAATCTAGGACCCGACATGCGTGATGGCAGCGCTGATGATGCGACGGACCTCAATCTACCTGACATCTCAGGTTCAGGTTTGTTCTGGGACGTTAGCCAATTTACCACCACGGGTATCATTTCCGTGGTGCCTGAGCCTTCACGTTTCATGCTGCTCATGCTCTCTGGCATGGTCTTGATCTGGCGTCGTCGGCGCAGCTAAACAGGCTATTTGGGGCAAATGACAGAGCTGCAAAGCACACTGCCCCCCAAGTACTCCAGAGCTTTAGCTCGGCAAAATCCTACCTCGGATTCGACTCCTTACTCCGTCAGGTGGGTATGACGCCGCCCCATAAAGACGCAGCCGCCTACCTGTTCGGTGAACAAGCAAGCGGCCAACGCTGAAATCAATCCCCATCCAAAAGACGACCCAGCCCGCCTAGGACAGAGCCTTCACCCGTGGATTTACCTCCAGCAGAAGGTGCATTGGCCAGGATGCGGTCAGCCAAGCGTGAGAAGGGCAGGCTTTGCAGCCACACCGTACCATGACCACTCAGCGTGGTGAGGAATAGACCCTCTCCGCCGAAGAACATGCTCTTCAGGTTGCCTGCGCGTTCGATGTCATAACGAATGCCTGTGGTAAAAGCGACGAGGCAGCCTGTGTCCACCCGCATTGTTTCACCTTTCAGTTCCTTTTTGATGATGGTGCCCCCTGCATGGATGAAGGCCAGACCATCTCCCTTCAGGCGTTGCAGAATGAATCCTTCTCCGCCAAAGAGGCCCGCGCCGAAACGCTTCTGGAAAGCAATGCCGATGGCGGTTCCATAAGCAGCGCACAGAAAGGCATCCTTTTCACACAGGATCTCACCCCCGTATTCAGTCAATTTTAAGGCAATGATCTTGCCTGGATAAGGCGCGGCAAAAGCCACCCGCTTTTTCCCTACCGGGGCACGGTTGGTGAAATGCGTCATGAAGATAGACTCTCCGGTGAGCACTCGCTTGCCGACTGTTTTCAAAATGCCCATCAGGCCGCCGTTCGTCGGGGACGAGCCATCTCCCATCTTGGTTTCAAAGACGATGCCGTCTTCCATGTAGTTCATGCCACCCGCTTCAGCGATGACCGTCTCACCTGGATCCAACTCCACCTCCACGATCTGCATTTCATTGCCATGGATTTCATAGTCCACATCATGCGCACGCATGCCTGAGCCACCAGGAACTGGAGGTGGCATGGGCGGAGGAGTCGAGCCTCCACCACTGAAGAGCGCGGGTAGCACCTGTGAGGCGCGGCTCCATTCGGCCTGTCCATTCGTCCAGATGAGGGTTTCAGGACGCACCACACCGGAAGCTACCAGAGACTGCATTTGTTCTTCAGTGACCTGATGTCGCTGACCTTCTGAATCGACGTAAAACCAAGGGTTCATGAGAGAGGTATGCTGGGATGAATAAAAATGCGCCGAGATTGGGCATGTACCCAAACCAAGCGCATCTATGAAAAGTATGATGCTCTATTCAGCGCAGATGATTACTTTTTAGCGTCTTTTTTGTCAGCCTCTTCGCCCTTTTTCTTCGCGGCTCCTTTTTTCTTGGGCTCAGCTTTCTTTTTTTCCTCCACCGGGAAACCAGCCTTCGCATGGGCCACAATTTCCGCCAGCGTCACATCACCGATGCCATCCACCTTGACTAGGTCAACGGGATCACTGAAAGGCCGCGCTTTGACGATGCTCTTGGCTCGGCTAGGACCAATGCCAGGGAGGGACTCTAAGGCAGCTTCATCGCCTTTATTGAGAAGGTCTAAAAGCTTGGTCTTCTGGCTAGGTGTCAAGGTCTTCGCAGTGGCCACTGCCTCCGCCGAAGGTTCTTTTTCTTTAGCTTCGGCCTTGGTCGGGGCTTTCTTTTTGGCAGGCGTTTCAGCAGCTGGAGCTGTGAGGGAGAAGCCAACCAAGAGCAAAACAGCAAGTAGGTATTTCATGATTAATTAGGAGATTAACTCCGTGGCAAGCTAGGTGAGCGGCCTCGGGTTGACCAGTTCAAAGTGAGGGTATCTACCTGGAACATCACTTCATGTTTTTTGACAGTGGGCATTCTCATGGAATGGTCATGGGGCCACGCAGGGCTTGCTTTTAAAGCACAGCTTTTCTGCGTGGCCTCATATCTTTACTTGCACCACGCGTACATCTCTCAATCCTCCGCGCCCCATGTCCATCGTCACCCTCGGCCTGATTCAAGGCACCACGTTCGCTAGCAAGGCTGAAAGCCTGGCTCGCCATGACGTGCTGATCCGTGAGGCTGCTGGCAAGGGCGCGCAGATCATCTGCTTGCAGGAGTTGTTTGATATTCCTTACTTCTGCACACGGCAGGACACGGCTCTGTTTGATTTGGCAGAGGCCATTCCAGGCCCGACGACGGATTACCTCTCGGCTTTAGCTAAAGAACTCGGCGTGGTGATCATCGCCTCCCTCTTTGAAAAACGCGGCCCCGGTTTGTATCACAACACGGCCGCGATCCTGGATGCCGACGGGACTTACCTGGGCAAGTACCGGAAAATGCACATTCCGCAGGACCCAGGATTCGAAGAAAAGTTTTATTTCACCCCCGGTGACCT
>JAOZVT010000716.1 GCA_025869455.1 Prosthecobacter sp. | reverse complement strand
GGGCTGGGCTTTGGGTTTACCCTGTGCCGCGTGCTGGAATTGGTCGGACCTGGAGCGATTGTACAAGTGGCCGAATTGCTGCCTGAAATCGTGACATGGAATCGTGAATTTTTGAGTTCGGTCAATGGCCTGCTGCTGGATGATCCACGTGTCACGATCTGCATTGAAGATGTTTATAAAATAATCGCCCAAGCTCCAGCCGAGCATTTCGACGCCATCTTGCTGGATGTGGACAATGGCCCCATTGCGATGGTGAAGGATGGCAATGCGCGTTTGTATCAGGCCCAAGGTTTGGCAGCGATCATGCGCGTTTTGAAACCCAAAGCACGCGTCACTTTTTGGTCCGCTAGCCAGGACAGTGCCTTTGTGAGACGATTAAGCAAAGCTGGTTATGCCACGGATGTGGTGGCCTGCAAAGCATACCCCCAGGCGAAGAAAAAGACGCACACCATCTTCGTGGCAGATCGAAAGTAAGGAGAGAAAAGTAACTCTTCACCCAACCATCATCTTTTGCATGATTGCACTCCATACTCATGCATAACGCATGAGTGTTTGAATGCGGATCAAAATCCAATATTGTTGTTAATCAACGCATTAGGTCAATAAAAGACCTTTGGCCAAGATCATGCACCTGAGAAAGCTGGACAGCCGCATTACTGCTGGAAAAGGCCTATCATGAAATTAGATCGAATGAAATGCCCCCCTTCCCGCATCCAAGGCTGCTGACCTTGATAAAACCAACTCTACCATGAAACATCTCTCACTTCTTTTATTCGCCACGCTGTTTGCCGTGGCAATGCCGACGACCTCGGCACGAGCAGAAGTGGACGTCTCCATAGACTTCTTCTTTGATGCCCTCAGTCCCCACGGCGACTGGATTTACGCCGATGATTACGGTTATGTCTGGGAGCCAGCAGTGGCTCGTCAGGCAGACTGGGCTCCTTATTCAGATGGCTACTGGGCCTACACGGATGCAGGCTGGACCTGGATCTCCAATGAAAACTTTGGCTGGGCTACCTACCACTATGGCCGATGGTTGCGCATGCATAACCATTGGGTGTGGGTCCCTGGTAATGAATGGGCTCCGGCCTGGGTCTCCTGGCGTCAGACCGATGACTATGTCGGCTGGGCTCCCCTGCCCCCAGAAGCGCGCTGGTCCGTCAGCATTGGCTTCAATAACTGGAGTGACAGCTACTATGACGTCGGCCCAAGCTACTACAGCTTTGTGCCCATTCACTCCTTTGCACGTCGCTCATCGCTGCGTCCCTTCATCATGGATCGCCGCAGCAACGTGACCTACATCAATCGTTCGGTAAACATCACCAACATCACTTACCGCCAAAATGTCGTGAACAACATTTTCGTGGGAGGCCCCGATCCAGATCGTTATGATCGCCTTGGGAAAAACCAAGTGCGCCGACTGAAACTGCGCCGCGATGACGACTCATTTCGCCGTGATTGGATCAACAATAAGGGGGATCGCCCGAAAGATTTCGGCAGCCTTTCCCGCATTGAACGTGATCAATTGGTGATCGCAGCCCCGACCATCAAACGTGAGGATGCCCCACGGTTGCCATCTCGTGTGAGAGAGCGCTTTGAGCGTCCTGAAGTTGATCGTGGCTGGCGCGATGTCGGCGACTCAAAAGCCGCTGACCGCCTGCGTGAAAGTCAACGTGCAGCTTTTGCCAAAGCCAAGCCTGCCGAATTGCCTGACAAGAAGCCACAGCTCATAACCAGCAAAGTACCGCCGCCAGCAGTCGGCCGACTTTTGAAAACTGAAGAACGCCGTGGCTCCGTGCAGCGTCCAGATCCACGCAAGGTGGAAGAAGAGGTTCGCAAGGCTACCCCAACGACGGAAGGTAAAGATAAGCCAGGGAACAAGCCTATGGTCAAAGATCAACCGCCGAGCCCAACGGAAGGTCGCCCAGGGATGCGTCCAGAAGGTCGCCCGTCTAAGACTGAAGACCTTCCCCCTAAATCCAAAGCCGATAGCAAAAAAGACGCTCCACCAGCAGGGCGGAAGCCTGAGATGCCCGGTCAACGTGAAGATAAGCCCAAGGGCCTTCCTGAAACACGCCGTCCATCCATCCCAGAGAGCAAACCTGACACCTCCAAAATGCGCCCGAGCCCCGAGCGTAAACCGGATGTGAAGGTGCGCCCGATGCCAAGCCCCGAGCGTAAGCCTGAGGCCAAGGTGCGCCCCATGCCGACTCCTGAGCGCAAGCCTGAGGCCAAAGCACGTCCGATGCCGACACCTGAGCGCAAGCCTGAGGCTAAGGCACGCCAAGAGCCAACTCAGGAACGCAAGCCTATGACTAAGGCCAAACCTAAAGCCCCAGAGCCACGCCCTACTCCCCAGGTTAAAAAACCCACTCCCAAACCCCAGGTGAAGCAAGCGCCACCGAAGGCAAAACCGACCCCGACAGCTCCCCAGCGGAAATCTTCCGCCAAAGGAAAGAAGGATGAGGAGTCGGATACGCGGAGAAAACGCTAACTTCCCCCCCGAAACCGAAATGCGTCCCTTGGCCTAGCCAGGGGGCGCATTTTTATTGTTTGTTAGGCAATTTTCTAACCATCTTGCAAAAGCTGTGTGCAGTAGCAAAGCATCCGAGGCAGATGAAAGGGGCCTTTGTACATATTCCCTTTGGCCTGCTGAGACACACTGCCATCCCGGTGGAGATACCCGTACCATTCACCATGCTGAGGATCTGGAAAATGGGAAAAGCTCCAGTCATGCACTTCCTGGTGCATGGTGGCGTATTTCATGTCCTGCGTGATTTCATAGGCCAGCAAGGTGGCGATGATGGCTTCATTGTGAGGCCACCAAAACTTCATGTCCTGCCAGTATTCCTGCACAGGCTTGCCAGAGACATCCCGGTAATAATAAAGCCCACCCTTTTCAGCATCCCAGCCACGCTGCCACATGCAGTCCAGGATTTGCAGGCCTAACTGAATGTAACTCTTTTCTCCACGCAACTTGCCTTCATGCAGGATGAACCAAGCGCACTCGATAGCATGTCCAGGATTCAGGGTACGCCCTTCCAGATGATCGAGGATGCTGCCATCAGGAGCCACCGTTTCCATGAGCACTTCCAGCTTCGGTTTGAAAAATAGGCGCTGGATGTCCAAAATGAAGAGGTCAATCCACTCCGTCGCACTGCGACCCGCCACATCCACATGCCCCAGATTGGCACGCAATTCCTGAGCGGTCACGATGCCCATCATCAAGGCACCAATGCCAATCATGGGTCGCGTATTGGAATCCACCTTGGGGGACATATAACCGGGCTCAAAGGAGTGCTTCAGGTAAAAGGAAAAATCCCGCACCGCCGCGTCTGCATACTGTTGATCTCCTGATGCCTTGGCATACGCGGCATGACCGACGGCTGCAAAAGCTTCACTGTAAGCATAACGACGCATGCGCAGCGGCTTGCCTTCCCGTGTCACGGTGAAGAAGAGCTTTCCGTTGGTGGCGTAGCCGTGTTTGTCCAGAAAGGCCAAGCAAGAACCCGCTGCATCAAAGTAGGCACGATTGGCATCCAGGGTGTTAAAGAGCGTGGAAAAAGTCCAGGCCGCGCGACCTTGGAACCAGATGCTTTTGTCCGTGTCCAAGAGGCTACCATCGCGATCCAGCGCCGTCATGATGCCATCATGCTGTGCATCCATGCCGTGACGCAGCCAAAAGGGCATGACATCCTTGAGCAAGGTTTCACGGTAAAAGGCCGCCAGGGCGCGACGCCCCTCTGGATGGGTCAGTGGATTCATGAATACAGCATCATAAGCAGGTCCCCCCATCTGCCGACAAGCACTCAGATGTTTTATGAAAGAACATCTGACACAGAAGACACTGGCGGTTTGTCCCTGATTGCTCTTTGATAAAGGCATCCATTTACGCATGCCCAATCGACCTTATTCAAATGCCCTTGTCATCGGAGCCGGAAGCTGGGGGACCGCCTTGGCTGGGGTCTTGGCTGATCGAGGACTTCAAGTGCAATTCTGGGGCCGCGATGCGGAACTGATGGAAGAGATTCAAACGACCCGGCGGAACTCCCGCTATCTGCCGGGACTCATCCTGCCGCCGAATGTCCAGGCCACGTCACGTTTGGAAGATCTGCAACCTGCCGAGATCATTCTGTTTGTGGTGCCTTCCAAGGCTCTACGAGACACGGCTAAGAACATGGCTGCTCTGCCGAGTCTGCAAGCCGCCAAGGTCATTGTTTCCTGCGCCAAGGGCATCGAACTAAACAGCGGCAAGCGTCTGAGTCAGATCCTGGCTGAATCCTTTCCAGACACTCCTTTGGCCGTCTTAACTGGCCCCAATCATGCCGAAGAAGTCTCCCAACGCATGGCCACCGCTGCGGTGGTGGCTTGTGAAAAAGAGGACATCGCTCTGGAAGTACAGAGCTGCTTTACCCTGCCCTGGTTCCGCACGTACACCAGTGATGATGTGACGGGTGTGGAATGGGCAGGTGCCATGAAGAACCCCTACGCCATCGCGGCGGGGATCGCTCTAGGTTTGAAGCTGGGAGACAATGCCATTGCAGCCCTGGTGACACGTGCCCTGGCTGAAATGGTGCGCATGGGGGTAACGATGGGAGGCCGTGCGGAATCCTTCATGGGACTGGGTGGCGTGGGAGATCTGATGGCCACCTGCTATTCTGAACATAGCCGAAACCATCGTGTGGGTCGCTTGATCGGTGAAGGCATGCCACTTCAGGAAATCATGAGCAGCACTCGCATGGTCGCGGAAGGTGTGCCTAACACAGCCAGCCTGCATGAAGCGGCCAAAAGCAAAGGGGTACGCACGCCCTTGCTGGATGAGATTTACGCCATGCTCTATGAGGCAAAACCGGCCAAGGCGGCGATGCGGGATCTTCTCTCCCGTGATCCCCGCTCAGAGACAGAGTAAAGCGACGTGGGTGATCTTCCTGAACGTAATGCTTCACGGGATGTCTGGTCATGATGACTGAGACATGCTGGAATGGCATGGAAATCACACCTCTTTATGAAAATAGGCGTTCCCAAGGAAATCAAAGAGCAAGAAGACCGCGTGGCGCTGACGCCCTCCGCCGCCTACCAACTGATCAAACGTGGGCATGAAGTCATCGTCGAGACCCAAGCTGGCCATGGATCAGGCTTTGCAGATGCGGACTATGAAACGGTGGGGGCCACGCTGGTAAGCGAACACGCGACCGTTTTTGAACAGGCGGATTTGATTGTGAAGGTGAAGGAACCCCTGCCCTCCGAATATGCCCTGCTGCGGCGGGATCAAGTGCTGTTCACCTACCTGCATCTCGCCGCCAATCGTCCCCTCACGGAAGCGCTGATGGACTCTGGCATCACGGCGCTCGCCTATGAAACCATTGAGGTGAATCATCGCCTGCCTTTGCTGGAACCGATGAGTGAGATTGCCGGGCGCATGTCTGTATTGGTCGGTGGTTACTTCTTGGCCAAACATGCGGGAGGCAGTGGCACTTTGTTAGGCGGGGCACCTGGAGTTCTGCCAGGGCGCGTCGTCGTGCTGGGTGGTGGTGTGGCGGGCATCAATGCAGCGCGCATGGCCACAGGTCTGGGGGCGGATGTGACCATTCTGGACGTGGACCTGGAACGGATGCGTTTTCTCGACATCACGCTGCACACGGCGCATACGCTTTACTCGAATGAAACGCACCTCACGGAGTTGCTGCCGCAGGTGGATCTGCTCATCGGCGCGGTCTTGCTGCCAGGAGCGCGCGCGCCGAAACTCATCCATCGTGAAATGCTTCGCATGATGCGTCCAGGAAGTGTGCTTGTGGACATTGCGGTGGATCAGGGAGGCTGCGCGGAAACCACCCGACCGACGACGCATCATGATCCCATTTATGTGGAAGAAGGTGTCACCCATTACTGCGTGGCTAACATGCCCGGAGCTTATGCCCGCACAGCGACCCAGGCACTGATCAATGTGACACAGCCTTACATCGAACAGCTAGCGGATCATGGCCTGAGGGAGGCCTGCCAACGCCAGCCTGCCCTGATTGGAGGCATCAATGTGATGCAGGGTAAACTCTACAATAAAGCCGTGGCACAGGCCCATTCGCTACCGTTTTCCTAATATTCTTGAGGGCACTTCAGAACTGAATTTATCAATGAAGATAAGTCAGCCGTCTTGCATCGTTTACCCTAGTTCCATGATCCGTCGTTTTTTATCTCTCCTCGCCTTTACCTGCCTCAGTGCAACGGCTGCCGATACCGCCAAACCGAATATCCTTTTCATCATGTCCGATGATGTGGGATATGGGGACCTGGGCTGCTACGGAGCCAAGCTGGTGAAGACTCCGACGCTGGACAAACTGGCGGCCCAGGGTTGCCGATTCACGGATGCTCACTCGCCCGCAGCCACCTGCACCCCGACACGCCGTGCTTTCTTAACAGGCACTTATTCCTGGCGTCAGCAACCTGGCTCCAGCATTGCCCCAGGAGATGCCGCCATCACCATTGAACCAGGAACAACCACCCTGCCCGTCCTTTTAAAGAAGGCAGGTTACCGCACTGGGATCG